>JBFMGU010000079.1:0-39783 GCA_040752415.1 Myxococcota bacterium | reverse complement strand
GATGGCGAGTTGCCAGCGGAGCGTCAGGATGGTGAGGAGGGAGCGCCGCGCATCAAGGACCCAGATGAGCACAGCCGCTTCGAGGAGCATCACAGCGAGGACGATGTGGAACGGCACATGGCTCATGAATGGAGGGTTCGTCGCCACGTGTGCGACGGTCAAGGAGATTCAGCGGATGGACCGACGAAACGGTCACTGCGCAGCACGTCCCCGCACGTCTTTCCCCACGCTTCTGCATGGAACTCAGAGAGGCTCGACTGCTCCGGCCCGGCGTCTTACCGCGTCCATGCCGGCTTGGCTTCGCTCGCGCGGGAGACATCGCCCTGGCACCGCGTCCGTGAAGCGTTTCTCTCTAAACGCGTTATCCGATGCGAAGTTTCGGGCGGGCGCGCCTGCAGGGGACGCGGCGCATCCGAGGAATCGCGGCGGGGCTCCGGCGCGACGCTGCGCCCGGACTTCGTGTAGCGTGCGGCGGGATGAAACGGCGTGATGCATTGCAGGTTGCGGTGCTCCTGCTGGCCAGTGCGTGCGAGTGCCCGCCGCCGTCCGATGCCGGGGCGCAAACGCCTCCCGTTCTCGACGACGTGGCCGCGCGTGGACGTGACACCGCGGAGCGCCTGCAGCACCACGCGCTCTCCTACCGGGTCAGTTACGCCACCAAGCCGGGCACGGAGATTGGGATCCACACCACCCTCGCGCCCACGTGGCGCAGGTGGGAGGTGGGCGCCACCGTGCGGGGAGAGCCGGTCCGCTTTGGCACCGTGGTGGAGCGGGCCGGCTTCTGGGAGCTGGATGACCTCGAGACGGGTCGGCGCCGTTATCGCCCCTGGGAGGCCCACGCCTCGCTGACCAGCTTCTACACGTGGCTCGCCCGCGCGGAGGTGACCCCGCTGACCGCGGCCAGCGCCCTGGACGGGTATTCCCACGTCGAGACCCGGGGTGAGATGGCCATGTTCCGTGGGCGGGCGGAGGAACAGTGGGTGCCCAGTTTCTGGCAGACGCTGGATGAGGTTGACGCGCTGGTGCTGCAGGGCCGCTTCCTGGCTTCGTGGCGGATGGCGGAGGACATGCACGAGGTGCGGCGTGGCGCCGTGCGTTTCGTGCACCTTCCCACCGGGCTTGCGCTGCACGGGCACGCCCGGCTCTGGCCCACCATCAGGGACATTGCCTGGGACCGTGCTCCGGAGAAGCCCACCAACCTGCCGCCACCCTCGGACGAAGCGGGCAGCTGGTCTTCCCCCGACGTGGTCATGGTGCACGCCAATCCCGGCTGGACGCCCTCCACGCGACACAACGACGGTGACCTGCGGCTCCTCAACCTCCAGACCGGCGAGGTGCGACGTCCGGCCATTCGCGGCCAGGCCCTGCCCGGGTGCTTCGGGCTGGATCGGCGGAAGATCTACGTGCCGGCGCAGCTGGTGGAGCGGGGCGGCCTGTTCACGTTGGTGGAGAATGACCTCGTCACCGGAGAGTCCCGCGCCGTGGCCAGCTCCCTGCCCCCTTCCACGTTCCTCGCGCCGGTGCTCTCTCCGGATGGGCGCAAGCTGGCGGTGCTCTACAAGCCGGGACGAGACGAGCGGGTGCGGGAGAGCCAGGTGGCGGTAATCGACCTGGCAACGGATGAAGCCACGCTGCTGGGCCCGGTGGCGGACCTGGCTTGGCCCCAGTGGCTTCCCGACGGGAATGGTGTCCTGGTGACCTGCCGGGGCGGCCCCGCACGCGACGACCGGATCTGCCGCATCACCGAGGACGGCGTCATGACTCCGCTGGTGCACGGCGACACGCCCGTGGTCCTGGACGCCCAGCGCGGCTTCATCTTCGACGAGGATGGCGAGTGGAAGCAGGCCAA
The DNA here is from genome assembly GCA_040752415.1 of Myxococcota bacterium. Lineage (GTDB taxonomy): Bacteria > Myxococcota > JACRCW01 > JACRCW01 > JACRCW01 > JBFMGU01. The sequence continues at coordinate 37,934 of JBFMGU010000079.1, read as the reverse complement.
CCTCGACGGGAGCAATGTCCGCAAGCTGGGAGATGGCCTGCGCAGGCATGCGTTCCCGTCGCTTTCCCCGGACGGCACCCGCCTGGTCTTGCTGCGCACCGCCGAGGCGGGAGAGGCGCCCCGTCTCGTCGTGGTGGAGCTTGACACCTTGGCGGTGCGTGACGTGAAAGTGCCACCGGGCCTGTGGACCTGGCCCTCATGGCGGTGAACCCGCGAGGCTGTGGAAGCGCATGGATGATGTGACCCTGAAGAACCTGCAGGCCGCGCTGGCCGCCTCACCCGGGAACGCGCCCCTGGCCACCGTGGTGGCGAAGGCGCACGTGGCCCGCGGTGAGCTCGACGAGGCGCGCCGGATCCTGGGCGGCTTCCCCGCGGAACAGCTCGACGAAGAAACGCGGCTGCTGGCGGCGGACCTTCTCTTGCGCGCCGAGGACCATGCCCGTGCCGCCACCTATTGCCAGGGTGACTCTCCCGCCACGCTGATGATGCGCGCCCGCGTCCTGTTGGCGCAGGGGGAGCGCAAGGCCGCGCAGGACGCGTACCAGGCCGCGGTGGAGAAGAACCCCACGCTGGAGAACCTGGACCTCAAGGCGCTGCTGTTCGCGCAGGTGCATGACATCCAGTCCGCGCGCGGGATGCGGATGCGCGTCATTGCCAACGACGACACCGCGCGCGACGACGTGGCCCGCGTCCTGGCTCCGCCGCTCCCGCCCATCACGTTCAAGGACGTGGGCGGCCTGGAAGGCATCAAGGAGCAGATCCGCAAACGCATCATCCTCCCGTTCCAGAAGCCGAGCCTGTTCGAGCGTTTCAAGAAGAAGGCCGGCGGCGGGATCCTGCTCTATGGCCCGCCGGGCTGCGGCAAGACGCTGCTGGCGCGGGCCACCGCCGGGGAATGCAAGGCCACGTTCTTCAACGTGAACATCTCCGACGTGCTGGACATGTACATCGGCGAGTCGGAGCGCAAGCTGCACGCGTTGTTCGAGAAGGCCCGGCAGAGCGCGCCCTGCGTGATGTTCTTCGACGAGCTGGAGGCGTTGGCCGCGCGCCGGCAATACAGCCGGGAGGGCGCTTCCGCGCGGGTGGTCAGCCAGTTCCTCTCCGAGATGGACGGGTTCGCCCAGTCCAATGGCGGCGTGCTCATCCTGGGCGCCACCAACGTGCCCTGGGCGGTGGACCCCGCCTTCCGTCGACCGGGACGGTTTGACCGCGTGGTGTTCGTGCCGCCGCCGGATGCGCGCGCGCGTGAGGAGATCCTGCGCCTGCACCTGCGCGAGCGTCCCACCCAACCTGGGCTGGACCTGGCCGCGGTGATCAAGGCCACCGGCGCGTTCACCGGCGCGGACCTGGCCAGCCTGGTGGAGACCGCCTCCGACGCCGCCATCGAGCGCTCCCTGGCCGCGGAAGCGGAGTCCCCCATCTCCGACGCCGACCTGCGCAGCGCGCTGCAGGAGGTGAAGCCCACCGCGCTGGAGTGGTTGACCACCGCGCGCAACTACGCGCGCTACGCCAATGAAGGAGGCCAGTATGACGACGTGCTGGCGTTCCTGCAGGCGCACGGGAAGGCGTGAATGAGCGCGCTGTCCGGCTACCGGATCGTCGACGAGCCCCGCCCCACCGGCCTGGCCGCCCATGTCTGCAACCCCATGTGGGTCCTGTTGGCCTCCATGGTGGCGGGGCTGTGGTTGTCCGCGCCGTGGTTCATCTTCAACGCGTTTGCGATGGGAAGCTCATCCCGCGTGCGAGAGGCGTTGTGGGTGGTGGCGGCGCCGGTGGCGAGCCTGACGTTGCTGTTCCTTCTCGTCGTGGCGCGACGCGCGGAGCTGCTCCCGTCGTGGGCCGTGCCCTACTGCATGGTGGTCATCATCACCACGAAGCTGGGGCTGGCCTACCGCGTCTTCCAGCTGCAGCAGCAGGGCTATGCGCTGCACCAGTACTTTGGCGCGCCGGTGCGCAACGCGCTGCCGCTGGTGCTGGTGGGCGCGCTGCTGCGTCCCAAGGTGCTGGGCCTGGTGGATTCCGTGATCTGGCTGGTGTTGGTGGGCTGAATGGACGGGCTCGGCGTCGAGATCCTGATGTCCCGTGCTGCCATGCAGGCGGCGCACGGGGATTTCCACGGCGCGGTGCGGACGCTGAAGCAGGCGCTGAGCGAGGATCCCGACCACGCCGGAGCGCACGCCATGCTGGCGGACATGCTGCTGGCGCAGAAACGCCTGCACGCGGCGCGGCATGAAGCCCGGGTGGCGCTGCAGCTGGAGCCGAATCATCCTTCCGCGCTCTCCGCGGCCGCGCGCGTGGAGATGGCGCACAAGCAGCTTGATGCGGCGGCGGAGCACCTCCAGCGTCTCCTGCAATTGCAGCCGCAGGAGGCCGTCCATCATCGCCTGCAGGCGCAACTCTGCGCGCTCCGACGGGATCCCGCGGGACGACGGAGCGCCCTGGAGCACGCGCTGACGTTGGACCCCGAGGACGAGGACACCTTGGCGGCGTTGGCGGACGAGGCGCTGGACCGCGGAGATGTCAGCGCCGCGGAGCAATACGCGCAGGACGCGTTGTCCCGCCGGCCCGACCACCAGGACGCGCTGGTTGCCATGGGGCACGTGCTGCTCCGTCGTGGTGATTTGGAGAATGCGCGCGAGCACGTCATCTGGGCGCTGAGGCAGAATCCCTCCGACGTGGGCGCGCTGCACCTGCTGGCCTCCCTCAAGGCGCGCGAGAACCCCTTGCTGGGCTTGTGGTGGCGCTATTCCACCTGGACGAACACGCTGGGTGACGCGCGGCAGATGCTCGTCGTTCTGGGAGCGTTCGTGGTGTACCGCTTCCTCGACATCGCGTTGGGGCAGTGGGAGATGCCCAGGGGCCAGGAGCTGGCGTCGTTCTGTTGGTACGCCATGGTGGCCTACACCTGGGTCGGCCCGGTGTGGTTCCAGCGGATGCTTGCCAAGGAGCTGAGCGACGTGAAGCTGGATGACGATTTCTGACGGAGCTGCTGACCGGTGCTCATTCCACGAACTCCTGCGCGTGCGTGACGGCGGAGAATGTCGCCACCGCGGCGCTGGCCACCGCCATCAGCGCCAGCCCGGGAGCCACCCCCGCCAAAGTCATGAGCATCGCGCTGTCGCGGAGGGTATCCGCGGCCTCGGTGCGCAGTGGCACCAGCCACAGGAGACCGCCCACCGTCGCCGCCACGGCCGCGCCGGTGGCCAGCGTGGGGGTCAACGCGGCCAGCACCACCTGCTCCACCAGCGCGCGCGTCTTGGGCCGGGTCCAGGGGCGTCCCGGGAACACCACCGGCTGCTCGACGCCGCCCGCGGTGGGCAGGAGGTCGAACGACGTGGCCGAGACGTAGCTGCCCGGGTTGCCACCCTCGAGAACCGGGGAGGGGCGACGCGCGGCGTCCGTCGGTGGTGTCGTCGGGGACGCCTGCTGCGCGGCCGCGGGGACTCCGGCTGCCAGCAGCACCGCCATCACCGCGAGCCTGAACGCACGCATCACCGCCTCCACGTCCCCTCACGGCAACGTAGCTGGCAGCGACGGGAACGGCAGGATGCGTCCGCGCTGACGACGAGGTCAGCCGGTCTCCTCGCGCGCGGCGGGCTCCACCATGGCCACGCGGTTCACGCGCAGCACGCGCTCGGGAGCCTTGGTGTTGAGCGGGAAGCGCACGCGCACCATGGCCGCGCCCGCGCGCTCGAACATCTCCACCACCTCCACCGTCATGGTCTCCATCCCGCCACCCGTCTCCGGCGTGTAGCGCAGGCGGAGCTGCGTCCGGTCGCGGTGGGCGCGCGCCAGGAGCGTGGCGGCGGACACGTCGGAGGTGCGCGCGGTGGTGTCCATGACGCCCTTGCGCGGACGCAGCGGCTGCACCTCGCTCCCGCCCGCGGCCGACGTGGGACGACGCGCCAGACCCTGGTCCCCCGTCAGCGCGCTCAAGACCGTGGCCCGGACCTGCGGCACGTCCTCGTCGGTGGGAAGGTCGCGGGCCTCGTCCAGGGCGCGGGCGCGCGCGGCTTCCTTGGCGGCGCTGAGGCGCGCGCCAAACGCCAGCTCCGCGTCCACCTCGTCATCCTCCTCGGTGTGCGGGCGCGGGGGCGCGGTGAAGGCCAGCGTGTCGTCGGGCACGGCCAGGCCCAGCTCGGTCATGCGCTCCCGCAGCGCGCGCTCGCGCGAACCGTCGACGAGGAACACCGTGGGAGCCAGCTCATCACCGAGCAGCGCGGACAGCAGCGGGTCATCCACCGCCTTGCGCGCGTCCTCCTCGCGACTGAAGGACACCACCAGCCCCCGACCGAACACCGCCCGCCCGCGCGGCGCGCCGTAGTCGGCCAGGGTGCGACGCACGTTCTCCGGCACCCCGCGGGAGGCAATGGCATTCAGCGCCTGCTCCATCTGCTGCGGCAGCACCCCGCGACTCGCCGCCGCCGACACCGTCTCCGGCGTGATGGTGAACCGGCTCACCCGATCAATGGCCACGGGCTGACAGAACAGGCCCAGCATGGCCACCGCGTCGGGTGGTGCGTCGGGTGGCACGTGCAGCTCGTGGTCGGCGCCCACGTGACCCAGTCCCTGCGGCCCGCTCGCGTTGGCGGCGTTGCCATGCAGTGCGCGCGTCACGTCGGGATGCAGGCGCATGGCGGAGGCGCCTTCCGGCGTCCGGCCCACGTCGATGAGCGGCAGGTTGCGCAGCGCCTCCAGCTCCGCACGCGCGCCCGCTTCGTTGCCGCGCCCGTCGGTGGGGAAGGGGTGGCCGCCGGCAATCTGCTCGGTGTGGCGCAGGCTCTTCAGCGTGCGACGCAGCGTGGCCTCGGGCACGAACCCGGGCGGCGCGGCGCGCATCAGGCGCAGCAGCGCGGGGAAGGCGCGGCCGGGCACCGCCTGCAACAACAGCTCACGCCACAGGTAGGCCGGGTTGCCCAGCTGCGCGGGCACATCCACCGGCAGGACCAGGCGCGTGCCGGTGGGCCGCAGCAGCCGCGCGCGCACCAGCAGCGCAATCAACGACGCCACTGCGCCCGGCTCCACCACCGCGCGCAGCAGGTCCTGCACCCGCGCCAGGTCCTTGGCGTGCAGCTCCGTGCTGGCCGTGGCGCTCTTCACCCGTGGGCTCAGGTGCCCCACCACCGCCAGCATCAGCGACAACGCGTGCGCGGGGTTGACGTGGAAGCGCAACGCCAGGCTGTCCCCGGCTCCCGTTGCCCCGCCACGACGTTCCAGCGCGTCCAACCACGAGGCACCCAGCACCGCCAGCGCGGGACGCAGGAAGGGGAGCACGCGGTAGCGGTCCGCGCGGCGTTCCTTGCGCGTGATGATGGCGCCGTGGCCCGCCAGCGCGTTGACCGCCAGCTCCGCGGTGCGTCGATCCTCGTCGAGGAGCAGCGCCAGCTCGAAGAGCAGGTGGTCCTTGTCCATGCCCACCGGGTGCTGCGCCACCAGCGCCACCGCCAGCGAGACGGCGCCCGCTTGCGGGTTCATGAGCTGCTGCAGCGTCTCCTCGGTGAGCAGCGCCGGCTCCAGGCCCTTCTTGCGCGGGTCGGGCGCCTTGATGCCCAGCGCGCGCAGTCGCTCGACGAGACCGGGCACTTCCGCGTCGGTGATGACGGACATCAACGGCTCGCGGTCCTGCTGCCAGGGCACGTCCGTGCGCCACGCCATCGCCTGCGGGGCCGGTGTCGACTTGCTGCGCGCCATCCTCACCTCTCCATGCCGCCCTACCGCCGCGCCACGGGGAAGGGAATGATCACCGCGTCCTTGCGCTCCGGTTCCTTGGCCGCTGCTTCCTGCTTCTGCCGCTCGCGCTCCGCCACCTTCTCCGCAATCGGGTCGCGCAGCTCTTCCTCCTCGTCGTCATCCGGGGCGGGCAGGCCCAGCGCAATGGGCGGGGGCGGAGCATCCGGGAGCGGAGTGCCCTCGGGCGGCGCCCAGTCCTCGATGGCGTACTTGTACCCCTGCTCGACGAGGAACAGCTGGCGGTGCATGCCCAGCTCCATCTCCACGGTGTCGCGGGAGACCAGCGTGTAGAAGCGCGCGGGCCCGGCCTTGGGACGCAGGATGCGACCGAGCCGCTGCGCCTCCTCCTGCCGGCTGCCAAACGCGCCGCTGAGCTGGATCAGCACATTCGCGTCGGGCAGGTCGATGGCGAAGTTGGCCACCTTGCTGGCGGCGAGCACGCGGATCTCCCCGCGCTTGAACGCGTTGTACAGGCGCTCGCGCTCGGGCTCGGGGGTCTGGCCGGTGATGACCGGGGCGCCCACGTCGCGCGCCACCTCCTTCAGCCCGTGCAGGTACTGGCCGATGATCAGGATGTGGTCCTCGGCGTGCGCCTCACACAGCTCCCTGGCCACGGCGCGCTTGACCGGGTTCTCCGCCGCCACGCGGTGCTGGCCGCGCTTGCCGGCAATCTCGTACGGCTCCCGCCACGACGGAGCCATGGGCACGCGCACCTCGGTGCAGATGGCCTGGGCAATGAAGCCCTGCGCCTCGATCTCGCGCCACGGCGCATCAAAGCGCTTGGGGCCAATGAGGCCGAACACGTGGCCCTCGCGGCCGTCCTCACGCACCAACGTGGCGGTCAGGCCCAGGCGCCGCCGGCTCTGGATCTCCGCGGTGATGCGGAACACCGGCGCGGGCAACAGGTGCACCTCGTCGTAGATGATGAGGCCAAAGCCGCGGCTGGAGAGCGCCTGGAAGTGCGGGAAGGACTCACCCTTGCGCGTGGTGAGCACGCTGTAGGTGGCCACGGTGATGGGCCCCACGTTCTTCTTGCGGCCGGTGTACTCGACGACCATGTCCTCGTTGACGTCGAGCTTGTCCTTGATTTCCGTCATCCACTGGTGGACGGCGGTGGCGCTGGTGGTGAGGACCAGCGTCTCGGTCTTGAGCTCCGCCATGGCGGCCAGCGCCACCACGGTCTTGCCCGCGCCGCACGGCAGGACCACCACACCGGCCCCGCCCCCGTCGGCGCCGGCCATGAAGGAGCCCAGCGCGGCCTTCTGGTACGGGCGCAGCTCGAAGTTGGCGCCGCCCTGCGTCACCTCGCGCAGGTTCACCGCCACGGGGTTGCCGGGCGTGAACCCCGCCTTGTCCACGACGGGATAACCCAGGTGCACCAGGGCCAGCTTGAGCGCGCCGCGGTTGCCCAGGTCCACCTTGAAGTGCCGCGCGTCCAGCGGGTCGCCGAGCATGCGCTCCAGGCTCTTGTCCTTCTGCAGCCGGCTGGCGAAGCGCTCCGTGTCCACCTCCAGCACCGCGCTGTGCCCGTCCAGGGGCAGCAGCGTGAGCCGGCCGTACCGGCCGATGTACTCGGTGACGTCGGTGACGACGTTGGAGGGGACCTCGTAGCGGCTGTGGCGACGGAGCGCGTCCAGGACCTTCTCCGCGCTCCAGCCGGCGGTGGCGGCGTTCCACAGCGAGAGCGGGGTGATGCGGTAGGTGTGCACGTGCTCCGGGCTCTTCACCATCTCCGCGAAGCGCCCCAGCGCATCACGCGCGGCGGGATAGTCCGGGTGGTCCACCTCCACCAGGAGCGTCCTGTCGCTCTGAACCACCACGCATCCGTCGGCCATGGGCGGGGCGGTTAACGTGGAAGGGACCCCGGCGCAAGCGCCAACGCCCGCGTTGGAGTCGTGATCCGCCGCCCGCCCGACCCGGGGTCGAACCCAGTGGGCTCCGTCGTGGACATGGGACCGGGGCGCCTTCCCGCACGTTGCTACATCCTCCGGTGGCGCCGCTGCGCCGTCGTCACCTGAGGAGGCACCATGGACATGCAACCGGAGCTTGGTGGAGAGCTTGGCAGGGCCGGGGCTGGCGGCCTCCCGCGTCCCCGTCGCACCGTCGACGACGCCGCGCACACCCCCGTGGTCCAGCTCATGAGCCGGGAGGTGGTCACGGTGCGGGAGGACCAGCGCGTGGAGGAGGCGCAGCGCCTCATGCTGGACAAGGAGCTGAGCCGCGTCCCGGTGGTCAACGAGGAGGGCACCCTGGCCGGCATGCTCTCCCGCACCGACCTGCTGCGCCACCAGCCCATCAAGAAGGGCGCGCGCGTCTCCCAGGTCATGATGCGCTCCACGCTGCGGCTGCGGGAGTCCGCCACGGTGGCGCAGGCCGCGGAGCTCATGGCGCTGCAGCACGTGCACGGCATCCCGGTGGTCTCCCCCGAGGGGCGCGTGGTGGGCATGGTCTCCGCGCTCGACGTCATGGGCTGGGTGGCCGGCCTCATCTGATCCCTCCGCGCCGTGCGGCGACCTGTTATGGTGGCCCCCGTCACGAAGGGAGCGGACCATGGGTGCGGGCGTCTGGAATCTCGTCCTGGGCGTGGTGTTCATCGTCGGGGGCGCCAGTGGACGGATGGTCTTGATCGGCACGCACTCGTCGGAGGCGCTGCTGGTGGCGGGCGTGGCCATGGCGGGTTGGGGCGCCTACCAGATGTACCGCGCCCGACGACAACAGTGACGCAGGCGCACGGGTATCGCTTCCGAAGGGGTCCCATCCCGTTCCCGTTGTGGGGCGCGGGCGGCATTGGGCTTGAGCCGCCGCCCGACGCCGCCCGACGCCGCCCGACGCCGACGACGACAACGACAACCACCACATCAAAGCACGACGGTCTCTCCTCGCTGAATCTGGTCTAAACCGCGCGAAGTCCATCCCACAGGCATTCCCGGTGTGCGCACGCATGCGTGCCCACGTTCTCCCCTCCGTCCATCGTCGGAGTAGGACACGTCGACGCCAAACGCTTGGTGGCGCCACCTCCGCGCGTATGCTGCCGGAAAACGCGAGCTCCACGCCGTGGGCGGATCGGGGGAGGCGGATGAACGAGGCGATGGCAGTCACGACGTCAACCCGCAGCACGGCGGGCAACGCGGGGGAGATCAGCGCCACGCTGCAGGCGTTGCTGGAGTGCATGCAGGAGGGCGCGTGCGCGTTGGACCTGGAGGCGCGCTGCACGCTGGCCAACCGGGCCTGCGCACGCATGCTGGGATACACGGAGCCCACGGAGCTGGTCGGGAAACCGCTGGGCGTCATGCTGCACGCGCACAACGCGCCCCAGCCGGAGCAGGTGGGGCGGAGCGTGCTGGAGGCGCTGCGGGACGGTCGCGTGGCGCACGTGGCCAAGGAGCGGCTGTGGCGTGCCGACGGGACCGAGTTCCACGCGGAGCTGCGCTGCCAGCCGCTGCGCACCGGTGAGCGCGTGACCGGCGTGGTGCTCACCCTCACCGACATCACCCAGCGCATCAAGACCGAGGAGGAGATCCAGTTCCACAAGGTGCTGCTGGCCGCCCAGACCGAGGCCTCCATCGACGGGATGCTGGTCTCCCTCAACGGGCAGAAGTGGAACTCCTTCAACCGGCGCTTCCTGGAGATGTGGCGCCAGCCCAGGGAGATCGTCGAGAGCCGGGATGAGGCCGCCGCGCTCAAGTGGGTGATCAGCCAGGTGCGTGACCCCGAGCAGTTCCTGGGCAAGGTGAAATACCTCTACGAGCACAAGGACGAGACCAGCTTTGACGTGGTGCACCTCAAGGACGGCCGCGCCTTTGACCGCTACAGCGCGCCGGTGGTGGGTCCCGACGGCGTCTAACTACGGGCGCGTCTGGTTCTTCCGCGACATGACCGACCGCCTCCGCGCCGCCGAGGAGCGCGAGCGCCTGCTGCACGCCGAGAAGAGCGCGCGCGAGGAGGCCGAGGCCGCCAATCGCACCAAGGACGAGTTCCTGGCCACCCTGAGCCATGAGCTGCGCACGCCGCTGACGTCCATCCTGGGCTGGGCCCGCCTGCTGCGCATTGGCAAGCTGGATGACTCCAACCGGGAAGCCGCCGTGGAGACCATTGAGCGCAATGCGCGGCTGCAGGCCCGACTCATCGAGGACATCCTGGAGATCTCCCGCGTGATCACCGGCAAGGTGCGCCTGCGCCTGGGCCCGGTGATGCTGCGCGACGTGGTGGCCGCTTCCGTCGACGTGGTGCGGCCCGCCGCCGCGGCCAAGAACATCACCCTCAAGGTGGACTACGCGGAGCAGGCCGGCCCGGTGGTGGGCGACGCGGACCGCCTGCAGCAGGTGGTGTGGAACATCCTGGCCAACGCCATCAAGTTCACGCCGGAAGGCGGCACGGTGGAGGTGTCGCTGGGCTTCCAGGGACGTCACGGCGTCATCCGGGTCACCGACAACGGCATTGGCATCTCCCCGGACTTCCTGCCCCACGTGTTCGAGCGGTTCCGCCAGGCGGAGGGCTCCACCACGCGCAGCCACGGCGGGCTGGGGCTGGGCCTGGCCATCGTCCGCTACCTGGCGGAGCTGCACGGCGGCACGGTCACGGCGGCAAGCGAGGGGCTGGGCAAGGGCTCCGTCTTCACCATCACGCTGCCGCTGCGCGTGGCGGCGCTGGACCTGGCCGCCGAGTCGGAACGCACCCAGCGCGAAGGTCCGCCCCTGCCCAGCGAGGTCCCCTCCCTCGCCGGGCTGCGCGTGCTGGTGGTGGACGACGAGGCGGACGCGCGCGACATGGTGGCCTTTGCGCTGCGCAGCTTTGGCGCGGAGACGCAGGCGGTGGCCTCGGTGGAGGAGGGGCTGGCGGCCGTGCGCGGCTTTGCCCCCGACGTGCTCATCTCCGACGTGGCCATGCCCGCCCAGGACGGGTTTGCGCTCATCCGCAGGGTGCGCGCGCTGGAGGACCGCAAGCTGGCGGCGGTGCCGGCGTTGGCGTTGACCGCGTTTGCACGCGCGGAGGACCGGGCCAGGGCGCTGGAGGCCGGATTCCAGGTGCACCTGCCCAAGCCCATTGAGCCCTCCGAGCTGGCGGTGGCCGTGGCGCGTCTGGCGGGGCGTGGGTGATGGAGGCGCGTCGTGGCGAGGTGACCGTGGTGGGGGCGGGCCTGGTGGGCACGCTGGCAGCCATGTTCCTGGCGCGCCGCGGTTACGACGTCACGGTCTATGAAGGCCGCCCCGACCCGCGCAAGGTGGCACCGCCCTCCGCCAACTCCATCAACCTCACCATTGCCCGACGGGGCTGGAACGCGCTGCAGGCCGTGGGCGCGCACACCGCGGTGGAGCGCGTCTGCGTGCGCCAGACCGGCCGGTACATCCACCTCGAGGACGGCAAGGTGGGCTTCCAGCCCTACGGGGACAACGGAGAGACCATCTACTGCGTGCAGCGCATCCACCTGCACCACGCGCTGCTCACCGTGGCGGAGGAGGACCCGCGCATCCACTTCCGTTTCAACCACCGCTGCACCCACGTGGACCTGGACCGCGGCTCGCTGACCTTCACCCACCACGACGCCACCGGCCCGGTGCAGGTGCAGAGCGCGCGCGTGCTGGCCACGGATGGCGCCTCGTCGGTGGTGCGGCGCGCGTTCCTGGCCCTGGCGGGGACGCAGTACTTCCAGCATCACTCGCCGTGTCTCTACAAGGAGCTCACCGTGCCCAACCGGCCGCGCCCGGGCGTGACCCCGCTGGCCGGCAACGCGGTGCACATCTGGCCCCGGGGTGAGGCGCTGATGCTGGCGTTCCCCAACATGGGAGGCAGCTTCACCTGCGGGCTCATGTTGCCCTTCCTGGGTGAGGTGTCCTTCAGCGCGCTGGACACGCCGCAGGCGTTCCTGGACCTGATGCGTCGCAGCTGTCCGGACCTCCTGGCGCTGATGCCGGACGCGGTGGTGGAGTTCTTCAGCCGGCCGGTGCTCATGCTGGGGTCCATGCGCTGCCACCCCTGGGTCCACGACGGACGCGTGGCGCTGATGGGCGACGCGGCGCACGGCATGGTGCCCTTCTTGGGCCAGGGCATGAACGCGGGATTCGAGGATTGCCACGTGCTGGACCAGTGCCTGGCCGCGTGCGACGACAACTGGGCCGCCGCGCTGGCCGCCTGGCAGTCCCGTCGCAAGCCCGCGTGTGACGCCGTCACCGAGCTGAGCGAGCAGCACTTCCAGGAGCTCAGCGTGCGCGCCCGCAATCCGCGTTTCCTGCTGCAGAAGAAGGTGGAACAGCGCATCCACCGGCTCTTCCCGGACCGCTTCACGCCGGTGTTCAACCTGCTGACGTTCACGGACCTGCCGTACGAGCGCATTGCCGAGCAGGGCGCGCGCCAGGAGGCCATCCTCCAGCGGGTCATGGGCACGCCACGCCTGGAAGCCCTGGTGGACGGTCCCCAGCTCGACGACGTCATCCGGGCCGCGATCCTCACGCCCGCGTGAGCGGCGTCGTCGGGATCAGCCCGGGATGGAGATGCAGCGGCCTTCCTCGCACACCAGGGGTGCGCAGCACTCGCTGGAATCCGTGCACGCGCCGCAGGTGCCGCCCACGCACGCCTGGTTCAGGCAGTCGGTGCAGCTCTGGCAGCTCCCGCTGGGGATGCCCGGTCCTCCGTCGGGAGAGTCGGCGGTGCCGCAGGAGTTGCCGGCCACCAGCACGGCCTTGTCGTAGTGCACCGTCACTAGGCCCGCCTCCACCATGGACCGCGCGAAGATGGAGCCGAAGATCTCCATGGGCCCCGCCGCCATCACCCGCGCGCGCGGCGCGTAGAGGTTGCCGCCGAAGTCCAGGTCGCCGGCGAGCAGGATGTCCTCGGTGCCGGCCACGTACGTGCGCACGCGCGCCGGCCGTTCCGACGAGCCAAAGCGCAGGATCCCCGCCGCCACGATGTTGCCCGCCACGAAGATGTCCATCTCCGCCTCCGGGGTCTCCAGCTCCACTTCCAGCACGCCGGCCAGCCGGATGTCCCCGTCGACGTACAGCGCGGTGCGCCCCGTGGCATGCAACGTCACCGCCGCCGCCGCGCCAATCCCCGTCACGTAGTAGCGGCCGCAGGGCAGGGTGAGGTCCACCTCCGCGGTGAGGCTCTCCCAGGCGTCGGGAGTCAGCCCGATGACTTCGTTGTCGTTGTCGGTGCGGCGCGAGGCGATGATGGAGGCGATGTCGATGATCTCCGACTCCTCGCAGCCGCACGGCGGCGCGACGTTGACCGGCTCGTTCACCACGCTCTGTGCATCCACCGCGGCGCTCACCGTGGCGCCGGCGGGAATGTGCAGGTCTCCGTCGATGACCCAGCGGATGCCGCGGATCTCCTCCGTGACCCACGTGTCGTGGAAGACGTGGATGTCCCCGGCCGCCACGGCGGCGCCGCCCACGTGCACCTCGCCGCGGAAGTCGTGGTCGCCAATGGGACGCAGGTCCACGCCGGTGAAGAGGGAGCCGTTGATGTCGGAGACGGCGAGGTTGCGGTAGGTGCCGTTCACGCCCACCGCGCCGCCAATGGTGCCTTGCGTGTAGGGGCCGGCCGCGGAGTCGAATGCGTCGGTCTCCAGCACGCTGGCGAGCGCCATGTCCTCGCAGATGCACAGGCCCCAGCGGAAGGTGATCTGCGCCAGGTCGCCGCCGCAGATGGCGCCCGCGTCGGGGCTCCCGATGATCACCGACGGGCCCGAGCCCTCACAGAAGCTCCCCGCGTCGCCTCCCGCGCCGGAGCTGCCACTGCTGCCACCCGAGCTCCCCGAGCCCGACCCGCCGCTGCTCGCGTTGTTCATCCCGCCGTCGCCGCCCACGCCGCTGCCGCCGTCGTCACCGGGAGTGTTGGGCAGGGTCCCGCCGCAGTCGCACCGCGCGGCGAACAGCGTCAGCAGCGCCAACGGGATGAATGCATGCTTCCTCACGAGGCCACCTCCGCGCGGACCATGACGTGCGGACGGCCCACCCGCTGCCGACAAACGCCCGATAGCGCCGGGCCCGCGCTCAACGCTCCCGCGGCGTCCGGTTGTCGGCGGAGGCGGCCCAGCGACGCAGCGCGGTGAAGATGAGGGGACGCAACGCCAGCGCGAGCGCAGCGTGCAGCGCCAACGCCAGCCCGGCGCCCACCACGCCCGCCAGGATGACGCCGGGCGGAACCCATTCCGGCAACACCGCGACACCGATGTTGTTGGTGAGGAAGAAGAGGACGGGCACCGCCACCGCGGCCGCTGCGAGCAGCACGGTGGCAATGAGCAGGCCCGGCAACGCGCCCATCAGCGCGGCCGCCCAGGCCCCGGCCACACGCAGCGCGCGGCTCGCGAGGGAAGGTCGCGGGTTGCGCAGCTCCGCCACGGTGGCCACCACGCCCGCGCCCAGCGTGAACAGCACCGCGTCCCAGAAGGGCACCTGCACGAGCGTGACCGGAACGACCACCATGGCACCGACGAGAAACGTCAGCAGGCCGATGATGGCCCCAAAGCCTTCCGGGTTCTGCGCCGCCGACAATCCGATGAGCACGATCGGCGTCATCAGCACCATCGCCTCGACGAGCGGGATGGCCGCGCCCGCCACGCCGCCCGCCACCGTGCCGGAGAGAACGGCCGGGGCGCCCTCCGCCAGCCGGGCCAGCCAGCGGGGCATGGCGTCCCCACCGGTGGCGCGACCCGCCAGCTCCTCGTCGTCGCGCGCGGCGGCGTCGACATCCGGGGACGTGGTGAGGACCAGCAAGGGCAGCAGCAGGTGCAGGAGCATGCGGCAATCCCTCCGAGACGTCGTCGGACCATGCTTCGGTGCAATGCATGTGCCCCGCACCGTGGGCCCGGGAGTCCCGCAGAAATTGCTTGCTCCCGTCCAATCGTTGGGGTACCGTGGGTTTCCCCAGGTTGCGGCGGAGGGTAGGCCAAGGAGGGGTGGCGATGTGCGAGCTTCCGGGGACGGGCGGACCGTTCCGGGTGATGGCAACACTCGCCCTGCTGCTGGGCGGGAAGGTGGCGGCACGGGCTCAGGAGGTGCCCCTGGAGCCGCCAGGAGCCGCGGCGCCGGCCCCCACGGCAACACCGCTGGCGCCCCCCGCCTCCGAGGCGCCCGCGCCGGCGGTGCAGGAAGCGCGCAGCGACGCCGCGCAGCTCGACCTGGGCTCCATGCTGGGCCAGGACATCCGCGGAGGAGACGTCGGCTCGTTCGGGCTGCGCCTGGCCGAGTACGGCGTGACGGTGGAGCTGCATGGCTATCTCACCGTGGAGCTGGAGGGGACCTGGCCCACCCCGGAGCAGGTCTACAAGTCGCAGCAGGGCTCCGTGGCGTGGAGCGAGCGGCACAAGCAGCTTCCGGTGGCCCTGGGCTTTGACCTGCAGCACACCACGGCGGTCATCCGCAGCAACATCCATGACCGCGTGTACCCGGAGTTTGCGCTGGAGATGGAGCACGCCGGCGCGGAGATCTATGTGCCGTGGGCGTTCCTGGACCTGCGCGTGACCGACTGGTTCGTGCTCCGCGCGGGCTACGTTCCCGTCGCCATTGGAGCGTTCAACGAGTACCTGTACCCGGACTTCCTGCGGAAGACGGCGGCCTCTCCGCTGATGCACCGCGACCTCATCCCGTCCATCTGGTCCGAGGTGGGCGTGCAGGCGCGCGGCAAGTTCGACCTGGGAGGCCAGCGCAACGTCAACTACGCGGTGTACGTGGTCAACGGCCTGGAGCAGGCGGACCGCGACCCCCACGACGGTGTCGTGCCCGAGGGTGGCGCCATCCGCGGCATGCGTCGCAACTTCCGCGACCTCAGCCACCCGGACAAGGCGGTGGGCGGGCGGCTGGGCGTGGGCCTGGCGCGCGGCGTCGACGTGGGAGCATCCGCGTACACCGGGGCGTACACCGTCGACGGACGCCGCCGGCTCACGCTGCTGGACACCGACCTGACCGTGGCGGTGGACGAGGTGACGTTCCGCTGGGAGGCCGCGGTGGGTCACCAGGAGCTGGGCGGCACGCCGGAGCTGGGGCTCCTGCCCCGGGCCCGTCTGCACGCCGGTACCTACGCGCTGGGCGCCTACCGGGTGCTCAAGACCATGGAGCCCTACTGCCAGCTCGACGTGCTCACCACGGTGGACTCCACCTCGGTGGTCACCGACCAGCAGCTCCGCGACGCCGCCAGCGGTACGCGTGGCAGGTTCCTGGTGGGCGCGGCGTTCTATCCCCTGCGCCGCGAGGTCCCCAGCGTCATCATCAAGACGGAGGGCGGCGTGCAGGTGGACGGCCGTGGCGCGCTGGACATCAGCTCCACCGTCCAGCTCGCCGCGGGGTTCTGAGGGATGCGGACGCGCGCGGTTGCCGTCATGGTGGCGGTCCTCCTGTTGGCGAGCGCTGCGCTCGCCGTGGAGACGGCCGACGTGCCCGCGGACCTGCGCGCCGGGCTCATCCTCAAGATCCTGGCCTATGACCGCAACCTCCCCAAGCGCGCGGGGGCCAACGTCACCGTGGCGGTCCTGGTCCGCCCTGGCAACCTCAGCGACGCGAGCTGTGCGCGACTGCAGCAGGCCCTGCAGGACGCATCCCTGAAGTCCACGGTGGGTGGCCGCACGGTGCGCGCGCTGCGGGTGGACTACCAGGGGACCAGCCAGCTCTCCGGCGCGCTGGACAACGTGGCGGCGCTGTATGTGTGCCCCGGCCTCTCCGAGCAGGTGGGCGTCATCTCCGAGATGAGCCGCCGCCAGCACGTCCTCACGCTCAGCGGCAGCGAGGCGTTGGTGCGCGCCGGCCTGGCGGTGGGCGTGGTGGCGCGCGAGGGCCGCCCGCGCGTCATCATCAACCTCAAGCAGGCCCGCGCCGAGGGCGCCGACCTGGACGCTGCGCTCCTGCGCTTCAGCGAGGTGATCCCGTGAGCGGGCCGGAGACCGCCTTCTCGGCGCGCGTGCTGGGCTCGTTGGGCGGCCGGCTGGTGCTGGTGGTGGGCTCGCTGCTGGGAGGCCTCTCGCTCATCCTGTTGGCGCTCTCCACGCAACAGCAGCTCCAGCTCTCCTCCACGTGGGCGGAGCGTCGCGCGTTGGGCATGGCGCAGGTGCTCGCCAGCGCGGTGGCGCCCGGTCTGGAGTTTGACGACGCCACCAACGTGGGCGAGCTGCTCAAGGACCTCTCCAGCAGCGAGGAAGCGCTCTACGCGGCGGTGTCCCGACCCGACGGGACGTTGCTGGCGACGTGGCGTCCCGAGCGGCTGCCGCCCGGCCTGCACCGCGGCCTCCCGGGGGGCGCGGTGGTGCAGGACAACGAGCTCCGCGTGGTCCTCCCGGTCCGCACGCGCACCGGCAACACCGGGACGCTGCTCGTCGGCTTCTCGCTGGTGTCCCTCCAGGAGGAGCAGCAGGCCAACCTGCGCACCGGCGCAACCGCGTCGTTGCTGGTGGTGCTGGTGGGCGTGCTGGCCGCGCTGCTGGTGGGAACCCTGCTGGTGCGCCCCATCCGCCGGCTGACCCAGGTCACCGGCCGCATTGTGCGTGAAGGCGCGGTCTCCAGCGAGATCAACGTGGCCTCCACCGGAGAGGTGGGCCAGCTCGCGCGCAGCTTCCGGGCCATGCTCGGCAAGCTTGCCGCGGTGGACCGCGCCGTGCGGGTGGCCGTCGACGAGTTGGGGGCCGCCATTGGCCGCATTGACCACACCGCGGACAGCGTGAGCTCCGGCAGCAACCGGGTCCGCGCCGGCGCGCGCGACGCCTTCGACCTGCTGCGGGCCACGCGCGAGTCGCTGGAGGGGGTGGCGCAGAAGGTGGATGCGCTGAGCCGCCGCGCCGAGGAGAGCGGCGCCCTGGTGGCCACGCTGGAGCAGAGCAACTCCAACGTGGGGCGGAGCGTCCAGCTCATGGCCGGCTCCGTGGATGACATCACGCGGGGCATCGAGCGCATCACCGCCAGCAGCATGGAGGTGGTGGAGAACCTGGGCGGAATCCGCACCGCCGTGGATGAGGTCACGCGGGTCATGGGGGAGATGGCCGGTTCCATTGCGCGCGTCGACGACAACACGCGCCAGGCCGTCCGCCTTTCCACGCGGATGTCCACCGACGCGCGCGCTGGTGCGGTGGCGCTGCAGGAGACGCTGGACGGGATTGAGCGCATCCGCGTTTCCGCCACCTCCAGCGCGCAGGTCATCCGGTCGCTGGGCGCGCGCATCGCGCGGGTGGACACCATCGTCAACGCCATCGAGGATGTGGCGGCCAAGACCAACCTGCTGGCCTTCAACGCCAACATCATCTCCTCGCAGGCCGGTGAGAGCGGGCAGGCCTTCCGGGTCATTGCCGACGAGATCCGCCAGCTCGCGCAGCGCTCCCGCGACTCCGCCAAGGAGATTGCCGAGCTCACCGGGTCCATCCAACAGGAGTCCGCGCACGCCACGGCCACCATCGAGGCGGGCGCCGTCCAGGTGGAGCAGGGGGCGGAGCTGGGACGCCAGGCGGGGACGGCGCTCAAGGAGATCCTCGAGTCGGCCCTGCGCTCCACCTCCACCATCGAGGGGATCGTCGACGCCGCCGCCAGCCTGGCGCAGCGGTCCCGCGACGCGGGGATGTCGGTGCAGCGCGCGGGCGGCGCCGTGGCGCGCATCTCCGAGCTGACCACGCGTCAGGCGGAGAGCACCACGTTGATCCGCGAGGGCGCCCACGCGCTCTCCCGCAACGCCGAGGAGGTCCAGCGCGCCACGCGCGAGCAGGTGACGGGCTCCGCGCAGGTGGGTGATGCGCTCAAGCAGATCCGCGAGCTGGTGCCGTTGCTGCGGGAGGCGCAGGCGGAGCAGACCGCACGGACCGAGCAGGTGGTCCGCGCCATGGGCAACATTGACGACGTGGCCGAGGGACACCGCAACTCGGCCCGCGAGCTTGACGCCACCGTGGAGCTGGTCAAGAAGCAGCTCCGCATGCTCCGCGACGAGACCGGCAAGCTCAACTTCAGCTGATCACGGCACGCCATCCAGGGCGAAGGCCGCCACGCCGATGACCACGCCCAGGACCACGCCGAGCCGTCCCCGACGGGGATGGGCCTCCATGGCGTGCAACAGCCGCACCCCGGGATAGCCACCCAGCAGGTAGATGGGGAAGGCCTCCACCGTGGTGAAATGGTGGAGGTCGGGGGCGTGGTAGCGGAACAGCCACGTGCCGAATCCCACCAGCGTAAACAGGTTGGCGGCCACCTCCAGCAGCATGGCGTCCACGGCCAGCAGGCCGGCGCGCGCCCAGTCACCCTCCAGGAAGGACAGCCGCGGCTGCTCCCGGATGGCCTGGTGCAGCAGGCAGACGAAGAAGCCGTAGAGCGGCCACATCACCACGCCCGAGCCCGAGGTGTGTCCGTGGTGGATGGGCCACACGTGGTACAGGTAGCAGGGACGCCCCAGCGCAAAGATGAACGCGCGGTCCATCACCATCTCCAGCCCACAGCCGAAGAAGTACGCGGTGCCGGCATAGAGCAGCACCGTGCGCACGTCCGGGCGCAGCCAGCGACGCGCCAGCGCGCAGGGCAGCAGATAGAGCAGCGGCGCAAAGAAGATGCCGAAGCAGACCGTGTAGAGGACGCGCCTGGCGTCGGGGAGCGGCGTGGGTGTGATGCCCAGGGGACCGGTGAGCAGGGTCCACAAAGCGCGCGTCAGCAGCCAGGTGAGCCCGTAGGCAACACCCAGCGCGGCGCCCCACGCCAACAGCCGCCCGGCACGCCCGGAGGCGAGGGGACGGGTGGCGGCGGTGGCGAGCTCGTTGGCGGTCATGGTGGCGCTCCGCGGCATGCGGTTACACCGGCGGACCCAGCCCCGTCGAGACATTGCGGCCACCCTTGCCAGGATCCGGGGCCGCGGGCGGGGCCACGCATCGCGGTCGTCCTGGCCCCCGTGATGCTCACGCTAAGGAGGCGAAAATCTCGCTAAGGCTGGAGCAAAGCGCCGGCCCGACCGCCCGGCGGTGACGACGTCAGAGCGCTCCAGCTCCCGGCTACGGAAGATTTCGTGACACGCATTCCCGGGCGGGGATATGGGCCCGCGCCATGTTGCGCGGTGCATCCCTCCTGCTCCTCCTGTTGAGCGCGCCGACGGCGTGGGCCCACGTCGGGCTGGACGTGGAGATCGCGGAGATCGGGCAGCGGCTGGAGATGAGCCCTGACGACCCCGGCCTGCTGCTGCGTCGTGCCGAGCTGTACCGTCTCCAGGGCAAGCCGGAGCTTTCCCTCGTCGACCTGGATCACGCCCAGGCCGTCGTTCCCGGTCATCGCTCGTTGCTGCTCGAGCGGGGGCTGGCGCTGGCGGCGCAGCATGAGCATGCGCGCGCCGAGCGCGACCTGGACGCGTTCCTCGCCAGCGGCCCGGGCACCCGGGATGCCCACGTGGCGCGCGCCGAGATCCGCGCCGCGGACGGCCGCGCCGACGACGCGGTTGCCGACTACACCACCGCCATTGCGCTGCGCCCGCAGGAGCCCGACCTCCACCTGGCGCGCGCGCGGTTGCTGGAAGGCGCCGGCCGCTGGGATGAGGCCGAGGCTGCCTACCGCCAGGCCATGGGGGAGCTTGCGGGCGCGGTGGTGATCCGCAGGGCGTACGTCGAGCTGCTGGTGAAGCGCCAGAAGCACGCCGAGGCCGTGGCCCTCATTGATGCCATCCTTCCCCGCGTTCCGGTGAAAGCCGACTGGTACCTGCGCCGCGCCGAGATCCTCGAGGCGGCGGGGCAGCCGCGCGCGGCCCACCGGGACCGGATGACTGCACTGCGTGAGCTCAATGCGCTCCTGGCCCGGCGGCCGGATGCCCTGCGTCGGGTTTCCCGCGCGCGGGCGTACCTGGCGCTGGGTCGTCGTGAAGAAGCCCGAGCGGACCTGGAGGCGGCATTGAAGTCCTCGCCGCGTCTGGAGCCGGCCCGGAAGCTGCTCGGTTCCCTGGGCGGCACCAACCCGAAAGGAACACCAGGATGAAGTCCATTCCACAAGCCGTTGTTGTCGCGGCGATCACGCTGTGTGCGCTCCCCGTGAGCGCCCAGAGCCTGTCCCGCAAGCCGTATCTCCAGATGGGCACGCCCACCTCCATGACCATTGTGTGGCGCACGGACACGGCCGCCCAGGGCGTGGTGGCCTATGGCCCCAGCCCGGACCAGCTCACCGAAACAGTCACCGACTCCGCCGTGACGAAGCAGCATGAAGTCACACTCAACAACCTCACGCCGGCCACCCGCTACTACTACCGCGTGGGCACCACCGACACCGTGCTGTCCGCGGCGAGCGAGGACCAGTACTTCGTCACCTCTCCTCCGGTAGGCACGGATGCCAAGACCCGCCTGTGGGTGGTGGGGGACTCCGGCACCGGCGAGACGAAGCAGAAGGACGTGCGCGACGCCATGCTGGCCGCCGTGGGCGCGCGGCGACCCGACCTCTACCTGCACATGGGTGACATCGCCTACAGCAGCGGCACCGACTCCGAGTTCACCAGCACCTTCTTCAAGATCTACGAGGGCGTGCTGCAGAACACCGTGACGTGGCCGACCATCGGCAACCACGACGCGAGCAGCGCGGACTCTGCCACGGAGACCGGCCCCTACTACGACGCCTACGTGCTTCCCCGCGCCGGGCAGGCTGGCGGCATCCCCTCGGGCACGGAGGCCTACTATTCCTTCGACTACGCGAACATCCACTTCGTGGTGTTGGACTCCCAGGACACCTCCACGGACCCCAGTGGCGCGCAGATGATGTGGCTGCAGGAGGACCTGCTGGCGAACACCCAGGAGTGGATCATCGCCTACTGGCATCACCCGCCGTACTCCAAGGGCAGCCACGACTCCGACGACGAGAGCAAGCTCATTGCCATGCGCGAGAACGCGCTGCCGCTCCTGGAGGCGGCGGGCGTGGACCTGGTGCTCTCGGGTCACTCGCACATCTATGAGCGTTCCTTCCTCGTCGACAGCGCCTATGACACGCCCACCACCGCGGGCAACCACATCCTGGACAACGGCGACGGCAAGCCGCTGGGCGACGGTCCCTACAGCAAGCCCGACGGAGTGCAGCCGCACCAGGGCGCGGTCTACGTGGTGGCGGGTCATGGCGGGAAGAGCGTCTCCGGCACCGGCGGCCACCCGCTGATGTATTTCACCGAGAAGCAGAACGGCTCGGTGATCATCGACGTGCAGGGGAACCGGCTCAGCGCCGTCAACATCCGCTGGGATGGTCAGCAGAGCGACCACTTCGCCATGGTGAAGGGCACGGGGCTGATGTTGCTGGCTCCCAACGGCGGTGAGTCGCTGACGGCCGGCAGCGAGGCCACGGTGCAATGGGTGACCGTGGGCAGCGTGGCCAACGTGAAGGTGGAGTTCTCCAGTGACGACGGACAGACGTGGCAGACGGTGACGGCGTCCGCGCCCAACACCGGCAGCTACGCGTGGACCGTCCCGCAGGTGAACACCACGCGCGGCCAGCTCCGCATCTCCTCCGCCGGGGACGCCAACGTGCTGGACGAGACCAACGCCAGCTTCACCATCTCCGGTGCCGTGCCCGTCCCCACGCAGGATGCCGGGACCCCGGCGGAGGACGCCGGCACGTCGCCGGGCTCCGGCTCGGGCGCCTCCTCCACGGGCGGCGCGGCCACGTCCGGCGCCAGCGCCACGTCCTCCACGGGCGGACCAGCGGGCAGCACCAGCTCCAGCGGCGCCGCGGGGGACAGCAGCGCCGCCGTCGGCGGCACGTCGTCCACGGGCGGCGCCCCGGGAACGTCCACCTCCAGCGGCGGCCCGGGAACGTCCTCAACGGGTGGCGCGCCGGGCTCATCCAGCTCCCAGCCCACCTCGGGCGCCGCCAGCACCAGTGGCGCTCCCGGCTCGTCCAGCGCTCCGGCGACCTCGGGGGCAGCCAGTTCCAGCGGCAGCCCGGCGCCCGGGACTTCGTCCACGTCGAGCAGCACGGGCGGTCCGTCCCAGCCGGGGGCGAGCAGCGGCGCGGCCCGGGCGGAGGACCCGCCCGCTTCCGACGACGGCGGCGGAAACGCCCCGCTGTTCGGCTGCGCGTCCACCGCGGGCAGCGCCGTGGTCCCGCTGGTGGCATGGCCGCTGGCGCTGCTGTTGTTCCGTCGTCGTCGTCGCTGACGGGGAACCGGTTCCCGCAGGAAGGGCGGCTCAGCGGTCCAGCCGGACGTCGCCCTTCTTGCGGAGGAACTCGTCGTAGGTGCCCTGGAAGTCCTCAATGCCGTGCCGACCCATGGCCAGGATGCGCGTGGCACAGTCCGCCACGATGTCATGGTCGTGGGTGACCACGATGAGGGTGCCCTCGTAGGCCTTGAACGCGTCGCGCAGGGCGCTGCACGACTCCAGGTCAAGGTGGTTGGTGGGCTCGTCGAAGATCAGCACGTTGTGCTTGAGCAGCATCATCTTGGCGAACAGGAGACGCACCGTCTCTCCGCCGCTGAGCACCTCCGTGCGCTTCTCTCCCTCGTCGCCGGAGAAGAGCATGCGGCCCAGGAGCCCGCGCACGTCCTCGCGTGAGGCCCGCGGGTCCAGCGCCTGCAGCCACTCCCACAGCTTCCGTCCCGGCTCGGGGCGCTCCAGCTCCTGCGGGAAGTAGCCCACGTCGGTCTCGTGACCCCAGGTGCAGGTGCCGGCATCCGGCGTCACCGTGCCCAGCAGCATGCGCAGCAGCGTGGTCTTGCCAATCCCCGAGGGACCGATGATCGCCAGCTTGTCCCCGCGCATCAGCAGCAGGTCCAGGTCCCGGCAGATTTGGACGGGTGGACGCCCCGGCTCCTCGAAGCGCTTGCCCAGCCGCTCCCCGCGCAGCACCGTCTTGCCGCCCGGTTTGTCGCCGACGGGGAAGCGGATGAAGGGACGCTGGATGTTGCTCTTCTTGAGCTCGGTGAGCTGGAGCTTGTCGATCTCCTTCTTGCGGCTCTGCACCTGGGATGCGCGCGTGCCCGCGCCAAAGCGCGCCACGAACTCCTTGAGCTGGGCAATCTTGCGCGCCTTGTCCTGGTTCTCCGACTCCACGCGGGAGCGGACCTGGCTCTTCTGCAGGACCATCTCGTCGTAGTTGCCGGTGTAGGTGATGATGGTCTCGTAGTCGATGTCGGCGATGTGCGTGGTGACCGAGTTGAGGAAGTGCCGGTCGTGGCTGATGACGACGAGGATTCCCTCGTAGTCCAGCAGGAAGCGCTCCAGCCAGTGGATGGAATCCATGTCCAGGTGGTTGGTGGGCTCGTCCAGCAGCAGGCAGTCCGGCTTGCCAAACAGCGCCTGCGCCAGGAGCACGCGCAGCTTGTAGCCGCCGCTGATGTTCTTCATGGGCTCGCCCTGGAGCTTCTGCTCAATGCCCAGACCGTCCAGCAGCGTGGCGGCCTCGCTCTCCGCGGCGTAGCCGTTCTCCTCGGCAATGACGCCCTCCAGCTCACCCAGGCGCATGCCCTCCTCGTCGGAGAAGTCACCGGTCTCGGCCTTCTTGAGCAGGGCGTCGCGCTCCTGCATGGCGGCCCAGAGGTGCTTGTTGCCCATCATCACCACGTCGAGCGCGCGGAGCTCCTCGAAGCCGTAGTGGTCCTGGCGCAGGAACGAGGTCTTGCGCGGGCGGGTGATGCTCCCGCGGGCGGGCGTGGCCTCCCCGGCGAGGAACTTCATGAACGTGCTCTTGCCCGCGCCGTTGGGACCGGTGAGCCCGTACCGCTTGCCCGGCGTGAAGCTCACGTTCACGTTCTCGAACAGCACCTTCTGGCCAAACGCCTGCGTCACATCCACCACGTTCAACACGACTGCCTCATCCTCTGGAAAATGCCGGCCCGCCATGTGCTGCGGAGCGCCGCCTCCGTCAAGCGCACGCTCACGACGGCGCCCGGGGCGTGGTGCACACGGCACGGCGGAATCAGGGAATTCCCCGGTGGGACGCGGGTTTCCGGCATCCGGTGCTTGCTCGTGGCCCGGGTGGGGGTCTAGCTCTGCGCCACCTGCCCACCCAAGGAGAGCTCCGTGGTGAAGAAGATCCTGATTGGCCTGGTTGCACTGGTTGGCGTGTTCGTCGTCGTCGTTGCAATGCAGCCCGCGGACTACCGCGTGGAGCGTTCCCTCGCCATGGCGGCGCCGCCGGACGTCGTCATGGCGCAGATCGAGGACTTCAAGCGCTGGGATGCGTGGTCGCCGTGGGCCAAGATCGACCCGAACCAGAAGGTCACCTTCGGCGGCCCGGACAAGGGCAAGGACGCCACGTACGCGTGGTCCGGCAATGACGAGGTGGGTGAGGGCAACATGAAGATCACCGCGGTGAAGCCGGGGGAGCGCGTGGACATCGACCTCAACTTCATCCGTCCGTTCCCGTCCTCCAGCACGGTGGACTTCGTGTTGAAGCCGGAGGCCAACGGCACTCTGGTGACCTGGGGCATGAACGGGAAGAACGACTTCATGGGCAAGGCGTTCTGCCTGTTCGTCGACATGGACAAGATGCTGGGCAACGACTTCACCAAGGGCCTGACCCAGCTGAAGACCGCCGCGGAAGCCGAGGCCGCCAAGGCCCAGGCCGCCCCGCCGCCCGCCGCCGCGCCCACGCCCGCCGAGGGTGCCCCGGCCGCCGCCGCGGAAGGTGCTCCCGCCGCGGAAGGCGCCGGCGCGGCGAAGTGAGACGCGGGAATCTCACGCCGCGGTGACGACGACCCCACCTCTCGTCGCCACGCGAGCACGCAAGCACCAGGCCGCGAGCAACACCAGACCCAACGCCCCCAACAGCCAGCCCGCCGTGACTCCGCGCATGCGGTGGCGCAGCGTGACGTCGTGGCTTCCCGGCGGGACGCGCACCGCGCGCTGCGCCAGGTTCCCCAGCTCCAGCGGCACCGGGGCTCCATCCACCTCCGCTTCCCATGCCGGATGCCACGCCGCGTGCTGGATGAGCACCGTCGACGCGCGGGAGGTGACGTGGACATCCACGCGCGTGGGTGAACGCTGGACAACGCGCCACTCCGCCGCGGCACTGGGATCATCCGGCGGCGCTCCCGAGGACAACACCACCCGCGGTCCGTTGGGATGCGCCAAGCGCAACGTGGCCGCCTTCACTTCGCGCTCCACCTCCCATGCGGTCTCCACGTGCACGTCGGGCAGCGGGGCAAGCGCGTGCAGCTCCCACCAGTGCGTCCGCCCCAGGATGGCGTGGTGACCCGGGCGCGCCAAGGCGGATTGGGGTGTTTCCCCGTCGTCACGGATCCACATGCGCTGGATGCCCAGCCGCGTGAGCACGTTGGCCAGCAGTCCGGAGGGCAGGTGCGGGAGCACGTCGCCGAGGAGGCGCTGCACGGAGAGCGCGTAGATGCCGCTGAGCTCGTCGCCCACCGGGTAACGCGCCCCACTGAGCAGGCCCGACGCCGGCACACCCAGCGCCACCTGCGAGAGGTTGCCGAAATCCTCGTCGCTATCACGACGGATCAGGAAGGGGATGTCCGCGGCGCTCCGTCCCTGCTCACCCACAAAGGTGGGAACCGGTGCCATGGGCGGGACGTCCAGCAGCGCGTGGGCATGGCGGACCCGCGCAGCGTCGGTGGTGCGACACAACGAGCCCAGGCACGCCGCGGCCTCCGACGCACCCAGCACGGTGACCATCCCCAACGCCACCTCCATGCCACGCCACCGTCTCCCGAGCATCAGCGCCAGCGCCGCCACGACGATGAGCGTTCCCGCCTCGATCAATCGTGTGCGCATGATGTCCCGCACCACCTCGCGGATGCCTGCCTCACGTTCCATCAGGGACACGGTGAGACTGTCTGCCATGCCCGGTGCAGCCAGCAGCAACGCCAGGCCGCCCACGGCCAGCGCGCCCAGGCCCCACTCACGACGTCCAGGTGGTCCCCGCGTCGACGTGCGCGCGGCCACGAGCTGCAGGGCGAGCACCGCGGGGAGGAGGACCTTGTCGGGGTAGCGGGCGTTCAAGGCGCGCCACAGCGCATCCACGCCGGGGAGCGTGGTTCCGTCGGACATCAAGGCCAGGAGCAGCGCCGCGCCACCCAGGAACACGTCCACCCGGGACACGCGCTTCCGACGAGCAAGCAGCAACGCCACCGCGGTCATCCCGAAGAACATGTGGAAGATGAACGGGCGCGGGCCGGACAGCTGCGCGTAGAACGCCGCCGAGGCGTTGACCGCGGTGGGAATTCCGCGCGCCCCCGGCGCCACCACGTCGAGGAGCACCGTGGGATCGAAGTGCGCGCTGCTGCCCAACGCGGTGGCCTCCCCTCGCGCGGTGTCCTGCAACGTCAGCAGCGCGGGGACCAGGAACGGCCCGGCGAGAAGCACTCCGATCGTCGTCGCTGCGAGGCAGCGCATCACCGCCCGGCGTCGCGCGCTCCTCGGCGTCACGCTCAGCCCCAACGCCACCGCGAGAATCGCCGCACCGACGAGCGCGGGAGGATCCGGGTGCAACATGGCGCCGGCGGTGGCAAGCGCCAGCGTCAAGGGTCCGCGCCAGCGTCGGGAGCGCACGGTCCACACCACGCCCACGCACAGCCACGGCAACGCCGAGGTGGGAATGAACTTCACCGTCCACAACGACGCAGCCGGTCCGCTGCCCACGTAGAGCACCGCCGCCCAGGTGGCGAGGAGTCGGTGCGCGCCGAGTGAACGCGCCAGCAGCCACACCCCCAACAGCGCCAGCAACACGTGGAAGAGCGTGCGCGCCGCGTAGGTCTGGTACGGGTCCAGCACCGTCGCCAGCAGCGCGGAAGGGTCCGCCAGCTCCGCGGAAGGGTGGTGCCACAAGGGGACGCCGCCGGCGATGTCGTCGGTCCACGTCGGCCAGCGGCCCGCGCGCAGCTCCTTCCCCATGGCCTCCAGGTAGGGGAGGCGGAAGAGCAGCATGTCGCGCCCGTAGAAGACCTGCTGCCCCAGCAGACCTGGCAGCAGCCACGCCGTGCAGGCACACGCCGCGAGCACGAGCGGAAGCAAGGCCATGAAAACAAGCTAAGCCCATGGAGCGCCGCTTGGGCAATCCCCGAGGCCCGTCGCGACCTGCGCATCCATTGCAACCCGGTTGACGGCGTGGCATGCGGTCCGCCGGTTTCTCGAGGTGACGACATGCGGATGCGCATTGGTGCGGTGATGTTGGCGGGACTTGTGGCGTGCACGGGCGGCGGCACCGACGAGTGCAAGTACGACAACGACTGCAGCGAGGGGCAGGTGTGCCAGCGCGGCGAGTGCGTGGCGCGTGTGGGCGGCGGAAACAATGCCAGCTCCGGAGGCAGCGGCGCGTCGTCGGGAAGTGGCAGCAGCTCCGGGGGAAACGGCTCCGGGAACGGCAGCGGTTCGGGGACGTCCTCCGGCGGCAACAGCACCAGCGCTTCCAACAACTCCACCTCCGCGTCGACGGGCTCGGGCTCCAGCGGCGGCTCCAACAGCTCCGGCGGGGTGAGCTGCGACGGATGGGCCGCTCCCGGCGACAGCGAGACGGGCTGCACCTGCGGGGCTGGCAGCTGCGCGCCCAACGGCTGCACCGACGGACAGTGGTGCTTCAACCTGCTGGGCATCTGCGGTGGTCCGCCGGACTGCGCCGGCACCAGCAGCTCCTCTTCCAGCAGCTCGTCGTCGGGCGGGTCTTCGGGTGGGCTGTGCACCAACACCTGCCAGTGGCACAACGACGGCGAATGTGACGACGGTGGAGAGGGCGCGCAGACCGAGTCCTGCGAGTTCGGCACCGACTGCGCCGACTGCGGCCCGCGCCCGGGCGGGAGCACCTCCAGCAGCTCGTCGTCGAGCTCGTCGTCGGGCGGCGGGACGTGCGTGGGTGGCGAGGAGGGCGGGCAGATGGCGGTGTCCGGCACGCTTGGCACCGACGTGTCCAACATCAGCTACGCCGGCGGTGAGGTCTACGCCACGATCAATCACAAGATCGACGTCGACGCGCAGGAGGATGGCTGCATCTCCCGCGTCTCCTTCAACATCTCGCTCACCAATCCGCCGGGCTGCAGCCTCTACATCTCCTACGAGGCGCAATACGGTCTGACCCAGGTGTACCTGCAGGCGGACTCGCGCTGCCCCGGCTTCCTCGACGCGGAAGAGGGCAGCTACTACGTCGACGTCGAGGCCGCGGGAGGCAGCAACCTCTGGTACCTGGGCCCGCAGGACGTGGGGCAGGAGTACCAGGAGCAGGCGTGCATGCCCAACGTCACCTTCACCTTCCCCGACGGACAGCTCCCCGCGTACGGGCCCGACGGCGTGGACACGCACTACCTGGACCTGGGCGGTCTGAGCATCAGCGGCAGCATCTACAGCTACGGTTCCACCGACTACGCCTGCCGCGTGCCCTGAACCCACGTCCTCGTTCCAGGCCAGCCTCCGCTTGACGCCGCGCGCCCCGACGGAGAAAGACGGCGCGGCTTTTCCCGGAGTGCCCTCGTGATCCGCCTGGATTCCATCAGCAAGACCCACGGCCGCCAGATTCTCTTCATGGACGCTTCCGCCGCCATCCATCGCGGCGAGAAGGTGGGCCTGGTGGGTCCCAACGGCGCGGGCAAGACCACCATCTTCCGCATGATCATGAAGGACGAGGTCCCCGACGACGGCCAGGTCGCCATCGATCGCGGGGTCACGCTGGGCTACTTCAGCCAGGACGTGGGCGAGATGAAGGGCCGGCCCGTGGTGGCGGAGACCATGGACGGCGCGGGCCCGGTGAGCGAGGTGGCGCGCGAGCTCAAGGAGCTGGAGCTGGCCATGGCCGACCTCGCGCGCGCCGACGAGATGGAAGCGCTGGTGGACCGCTACGGCACGGTGCAGGCGCGCTACGAGGAGCTGGGTGGCTACGCGCTGGAGGGGCGCGCGCGGGAGATCCTGGCCGGCCTGGGTTTCAGCCAGGAGGTCATGGATGGCGACGTGGGCGCGCTCAGCGGCGGTTGGAAGATGCGCGTGGCCCTGGCCCGCATCCTGCTCATGCGCCCCGACGCCATGCTGCTGGACGAGCCGAGCAACCACCTCGACATCGAGTCGCTCATCTGGCTGGAGGAGTTCCTCAAGGGCTACGAGGGCGCGCTGCTCATGACCTCCCATGACCGGGAGTTCATGAACCGCATCGTCGGGAAGATCGTGGAGATCGACGGGGGCACGCTCACCACCTACAGCGGCAACTACGACTTCTACGAGAAGCAGCGCGCGCTCAACGAGGCGCAGCAGGAAGCGCAGTACGAGCGGCAGCAGGCCATGCTGGCGAAGGAGGAGGCGTTCATTGCGCGGTTCAAGGCGCGGGCCAGCCACGCGGCGCAGGTGCAGTCACGCGTGAAGAAGCTGGAGAAGATCGAGCGGGTGGAGCCGCCCAAGCGGCGCACGCAGGTGGCCTTTGAGTTCAAGAGCGCGCCCCGCTCCGGCGAGGAGGTGGTGCGCCTGGACAAGGTGGCCAAGCGTTACGGCAGCCGCGTGGTCTACGACGGGATGGACCTGCTCATCCGTCGCAGGGAGCGCTGGTGCGTGATGGGCGTGAACGGCGCGGGGAAGAGCACGCTGCTCAAGCTGGTGGCCAACGCCGCCACTCCCGACACCGGCAACGTGACGCTCGGCGCCAGCGTGAAGGTGGGGTACTTCGCGCAGCACGCCATGGAGGTGCTCAAGCCGGAGCAGACGGTGTGGGAGACGCTCGTCGAGGCGTTCCCGCTCGCGTCCATTGGCGTGTTGCGCCAGCTGGCCGGGTGCTTCGGTTTCTCGGGCGTGGAGATCGAGAAGCCGTGTCGCGTGCTGTCCGGCGGAGAGAAGGCGCGGCTGGTGCTGGCGCGCATGCTGTTTGACCCGCCCAACTTCCTCATCCTCGACGAGCCCACCAACCACCTGGACATGGGCACCAAGGAGATGCTGATCAACGCGCTCAAGGACTTCGAGGGCACCATGCTCTTCGTGAGTCACGACCGGCACTTCCTGGCGGCGCTCTCCAATCGTGTCCTCGAGCTGACGCCGGAAGGCACCCACCAGTATGGCGGCGGTTACACCGAGTACGTGGCGCGCAGCGGACACGAGGCGCCGGGCCTGCGTCACTGAGCGTCGCTGACCGGAAGCACAACAGGGCAGTTTCGATCAGCTGGTCCCGGTTGTGCCGGAGTTGTCACGCGCGACGGCGCCAGAGGACCACAAGTCCCAGCAGCAGCCACGGAAGGGACGCGGTTCCTCCGCTGCCCTTGCACGCGCACCCATCCACGCTGTTGCCGGACCCACCCTCGGCGCTGGCGGTTCCACCGTCCGCTCCACCACCGCCCGACGACGACGAAGCAACCGCTCCGGACGACGACGACGAGGAAGACGACGCGCCACCCGAAGACGAGGCGGACCCGCTGGACGACGAAGACGCGCCCCCGGAGCTGCTGGACGACACCGCCGCGCCCGACGATGAGGACGAGGAGGATGACGTCGTCGCACCGACCTCCTGCGGCACCAGCCGGATCCGACCGAACACCTCGGGCACCTTGCTGACGCCAATCCCCGGCGTCCATTCCGTCCACCCGCTGCGACCGCTCCCGTCGGCGTCATTGACCAGGAACGAGAAGCCCACCTCGGTGTCCACGGTGGTGGTGAGCCCGGGCAACACCGCGGCGGGCAGCAGGATCTCGTAACGGGTGCTGGTCCCGTCACGACGCACGGCCACCTGCCAATTGCTCCCCGCCGCCGCGGGCCCGTGGAACCGGAACGCGCGCGACTCGTTGCCCACCAGGGCGAAGTTCAGCTCCTGGTCATCCACCGCGTCGTATCCGTCGCCCCCGTCGCCGTCGATGTCGAAGCCGAGCTGCACGCTGTCGCCCATCCACAGCTCGCTGTCCACGTGGGTGTTGTCGTGCGTGTCGTCGGTGACGTCGAAGATGAGCCACAGGTTCCCATCCGCCCAGCGCGCCGCCGCCCGCACCGCGTGGTCGTTCGCACCAAGCGGCTCGGTCCCGTGCCAGTGGTCGGCGGTGAGCGTGAGCCAGCCCTCCGTGCCCACGTCGTCCAGGAGGCCATCCACCGTCAGCGTGGTGATGCGCCAGGCCTCCAGCGTCTCGCGCGGCGGGTCGTCGGACTCGTCGTCATCCAGCGCGGTGTTGCAGCCACGGTCCGCGGTGTCCACGCGTCCGTCGCCGTCATTGTCCTCGCCGTCGCCGCACTGCGGTGGCGGTGCCAGGCCGGAGATCTCCGGGTGTGCGTCAATAAAGTCCTGGATGGCGCTGAACGCGGGCTTGGTGCGGTAGTCGGCGGGGAAGCTCTTGGTGCTCTCGTCGCCGTCGGTGAGCGCGCGCATCAGGCCGTACCCGTCGATGTCGCACGCTGGTTGCGCGGGACCGCAGTCCTCGATCTCGTAGAAGAACGTGTTGGTGTACCAGGCCCGGGCCAGCTGCTCCTCCAGCACGCGCCGCACGTAGATGGCCTGGTTGTCCTCCTCGTCGACGTCGCCGGGCGGCTCCGCCTTGTAGCCGGTCTCGGTGATCCACACCTCGCCGGTCCAACCCGCCTGGTCCAGCACCTGCCGCAAGGACCGGCGCGTGAAGGGGAAGCGCTGCTGGTCCAGCACGTTGATGAACGAGTCTCCGCTCCAGATGTTCCAGCCCAGCTCCGCGAAGCTGTTGTAGCTGTGGTGCGTGATGATGTCCCACGTCGAGAGCGGAGCGCGCAGGAGCACCGCCTCCAGCCAGTCATCGGAGTCGCCCACGTTGGCGGCTTCCGGGCCCAGCACCTTGCAGTCGTTGCACACCTCGCGCACGGCGGCGGCGCCGGGCACGGCAATGAGGTCCACGTACTCCTCGGGCGTGCCCTCGAAGAAGCCCTGCAGGTTGGCCTCATTCCACATGCCAAAGTGGGTGACGCCCATGGCGCGGTAGTGCTGCACCGCCGCGCGCACGAACGCGGTCCACGCCGTGCTGTCGTTGGGGACGTCGTTGTGGCTCTGCCCGTCGGTGTCGCCGTGGCGCACGTGCCAGGCGGGCGTGTAGCCCAGGGAGATGAACACCTTGAGGTTGGCGGCGTTGGCGCGCGTCACGGTCTGGTCCATCCCGGCCCAGTCGTAGCTGCCCTGGCTGGGCTCCATGGCGAACCAGTTGCCGTCGACGCGCACCCAGGCCACGCCCAGCTCCGCCGCCGCGTCGATGAACGACTGGTACCCGACGTGGATGTTCACCCCGACGGAATTGTCGCCCACCGCCGCGTGCGCCCCACCTGCACAGGAAACCGCCGTCAGCAACGCCCACGCCTTGTAAGACCGCATCCGGAACCCCTCCGCGGCTTCTTGGGTAGTCCGCGCGCGGGTTCGTGACCTCGCGCGGTCGTCGGATGGGCGCCTGGTCGGCCTCCCGGCGCCACGGCCAGGGAGAACTGTCCCCCATGGGTTGACATATTGATGCACCATCCATATGTCACCCTTCATGCGCACGACGATCCGGATTGATGACAAGCTCCTCGCTGCCGCCAAGGCCTTGGCTG
Source organism: Myxococcota bacterium (assembly GCA_040752415.1). Lineage (GTDB taxonomy): Bacteria > Myxococcota > JACRCW01 > JACRCW01 > JACRCW01 > JBFMGU01. The sequence continues at coordinate 4,858 of JBFMGU010000079.1, read as the reverse complement.
CCAAGAGCCACCGGAGCCTCACGCAGGTCATTGAGGATGCGTTGCGTGAGCTGTTGGCGCGCCGGGCGGCCCAGCGTCATGCGCCCCCTTGCGACCTTCCGGTGTTCACCGGCAACGGCCTCCGGCCGGGCGTGGATCTCGACGACAGCGCCAACCTGCTGGAATTGATGGACCGGCCGGATGCTCCTGCTTGACGTCAACATCCTGGTCTACGCGTTCCGCGGAGATGCACCCGGGCACGCGCCCATGCGTGAGTGGCTGATGCGCGCGCTGTCCTCCGACGAGCCCGTTGGCTTGTGTGACCCCGTGGTGTCGGGGTTCATCCGCGTGACCACCCACCCTGCCATCTTCAGTCCACCCACGCCCGTGGAGGAGGCATTCCGGTTTCTCCACGCGGTGCGGGCGCGCCCCAATCACGTGCACGTGACGCCCGGTGAGCGCCACCTGGAGATCTTCCAGCGGCTGTGTGTGGAGGCGCCGGCCAAAGGCAACCTGGTGCCGGATGCATGGAACGCCGCGCTCGCCATGGAGTCAGGGTGCACCCTGGTGACGACGGACGCGGACTACTCGCGGTTCAAGGGCCTGCGCTGGCGCCATCCGCTGCGGGCGTGATTTGCGCGCGACAGGAGGCGGTTACTTCCCGCCGGACGCCAGGGACTTGGCCTGGTCCAGCGACGGGCAGGCACGAACCTTCACGGTGGGCACGCGCAGGCAGATGGTGGAGGTCATGAAGCCGAGCAGCGGGCTGGGGTGCACCAGGTAGAGCTGGCCCAACGAGGGCGTGCGCTGCAGCTCGCCCACCACCACGTCCACCACGGTGCGGTCCGGTGGCAAGTTGTCGGCGAACACCACGGCGGCGACGGTGGCGTTGGACATGCGGAACTGGCTGAAGGCCTGCCCCACGCAGGAGGCCACGGCCGCGCCCGGCGGTGCGTTGTAGATCTGGAGACCTGCATTCATTCCACTCACGAGTTCCCTCCCTCCATTCCCTCCAGCTGCCTCAGCGCTTGCGTCAGCATGGCGAGATCGTCGTCGGACGTGGATGGTCCCACGGAGAAACGCACCGCGCCTTCACGCCCGCTGCCCAGGTGCTCATGCGCCGCGGGAGCGCAATGCAGCCCGGCGCGCACCACGATCCCGAACACGCGGTCCAGGATCTCCTCGGCCATCGTCGGGGTGAGGTGGCCCACGCGACAGGACACCACTGGCAGCTCCCCTTCACCCAGCGGCGTGAGCCCGGCGGCGCGCACCGCCTCTCGCAAGGCCCGCGCCCTCTCGCGCCAGGGCCAGGGCTCGCGTGTCGTCGTCAACGCGGCGGCCGCGCCCATGGCGGCAATGCCCGGGAGGTTGGGCGTGCCGGCCTCCAGTCGCTCCGGCAGCGCGGCGGGCATGTCCACGGCCACGGCTTCCCCGCCGGTGCCACCGCTGAGCAGGGGATCCAGCTCCACGCCGTCGCGCACCACCAGCGCGCCCACGCCGGGCAGCGCCCGCAGTCCCTTGTGCGCGGAGAACGCCACCAGGTCCGCCTCGCCCACGTCCAGGGGACAGAGCAGGCCCGCGGTCTGCGCTGCGTCGACGAGGATCCGCGCGGACTTCCGGTGCGCCACCTCCGCCAGCTCCGCCACCGGCTGCAGGAGCCCGGTCACGTTGGAGCCGTGCGTGAGCACCACCAGCTCCGTTTCGGCCTGCCACGCCCGCTCCGCGGCCCTGGGGTCCACGCGGCCCGCCAGGTCGGAGGGCAGCTTCCACACCCGCGCGCCCAGCCGGGCCAGCGGCCGACGGACCGCGTTGTGGATCATCGGGTCCACTGCCACCACGCGCGGCCGCGGGCGCAGGCCGTGCAGCGCCATGTTGAGCGCCGCGGTGCAGCCCGCGGTGAAGACCACGGTGCCAAAGCCCACCAGGCGACGCACGTCGTCACGCGCCCGCTGCACCGCCACGCGGGAGGCGCTCTGCGCGCTGTGCATGCCCCGTCCCGGGCTGGCCCAGTTGGCCGCATCCAGCGCGGCCAGGAGGGCCTCCGGGGCGCGCGGCAGGCTGGTGGCGGCGTGGTCCAGGTAGATCATGTCGCCACCATCCGCTGCGCCGTTTCCAACGCCAGCTCCACCGCGCGCTCGCGTGCCGCCATGCGCACGGTGAAACGCAGGCGTGGGTCGGAGACAATGCCGGTCAGCAGGAACCGCCCGGGCACGTCCAGCCGGAAGAAGGGACGGGGGAGGCTCGTGAGCACCTCGCGGTGCACCACGCCCTCCACCACGTCCAGGTCCTCCAGGCGCACGGGCCGTGGCAGCTGCAGCTCCACCACGCGCTCACCGCCCAGGCAGTCCCGCTGGACCAGCAATGTCACCCCCAACGCCGTCATCCCCGACGCGCCACAATCTCGCAGCGCTCCGCGCCGTGCGCCCGACACGCCACCTCGGTGCCGGTGAACGAGCCTGCATCTGCGAAGAGCCGCTTGTAGTAGCCGTCATCCAACGCGGGACGCGTGGTGACGTCCCCGTGGTAGATGAGGTTCATGATCCCGGCCACGCCACCGGTGGCCAGGAAGCAGACCCCGCCACTGGCGCGCTTGCCGTAGTCCTCCAGGTAGCCGGTGGACTCGTAGCTGTTGCCAATGGAGACCTTCAGCTCCTTGCCGCCCTGCAGGTTCTCCACCTTCCACACGCCCCAGCCCAGCGCGTTCACCACGCCAATGATGCCGCGCACCCAGTCCTCGCGCGTCTCGATCATGGGCTTCACCACGGCGTCCCACTCCTGGCTCATCATGATGCCGCCAAAGGTGAAGAACGCGCACTGGTGCCCCGCGTCGACGAGGCCGGCGCGCATGGCCCGGGCCTCCATCTCCCCGCGCTCCTCCGCGGCGTGCAGCGAGGCGAAGGAGATGCGGTTGTAGTAGCTGGCGTAGTGCCGGGTCAGGTACAGGCCGAACGCGGGAATCAGACCATCTTCGTTGCCCACCAGGCGCAGCCCGCTCACCGCCTGGACAATGGCGTCATTGTTCACGGCCATCACAGCACCTCGACCTTGAAGCGGCACGCCGGGTGACCGGTGGCCAGGCAACGCGTTTCCGTGACGACGATGCGCTCGGGCGCCAGGTTGTGCGCCACCGCCAGCGCGCCGCCAATGAAGCCGGAGACGAAGTGGCAGGTGGGCGTGTCGCGCTCGCCGTACTTGGAGACCCAGCCCATGGCGTAGTGCGAGTTGCTCACCTTCACGGTGCCGCCCCGCGCGCCCGCCTCCGAGAAGTCCAGGCGACCAAAGCCCAGCTCCGCGAACAGCTTGTCGGCGTGCGCCAGCCGCTCCTGCGGGCCGCTGCCCTTGGACGCCAGCGCGGAGAGCTGCAGGCGCGCGGACTCCTGTGCCGCCACGGTGAGCACGTCGGGCGCGGCGGCGCCCAGGCCGCCCTCCACGGCGCGCTGCAACGCGGTGTTGTAGTGGTGACAATGGAAGACCATGCTCTGCCCCCCCAGCATGGCCACGTTCGTCTTCGCGTCGAATTCGAACTGACTCATCCTTCCTCCCGGTCCTTGAAACGACTGTTGGGTAACAAGCCACGCCGTACTTATTGCGTCAACCCAAAATCGTGGCCTGCGTTTCTCATCGCATGCGCGCAGGAAGTGCGTCCATGCCACGGGGTGCGGGCGTTCCGAAGTTTCTGGCGGACCACGACGACCGCGCGCGGTATGGGGGTTGTGCGAAGGAGGTACGGTCATGTCCGACAGCTTCTGGGACGCACGCTACGGGGAACCGGGCTTTGCGTACGGTGACGCTCCCAATGACTTCCTGGCGTCGGTGGTGGATCGGCTCACGCCTGGGCCGGCGTTGTGCCTGGCGGAAGGTGAGGGGCGCAACGCGGTGTTCCTGGCGGAGCGCGGCTTCGAGGTCACGGCGGTGGACCAGTCGCGGGTGGGGCTGCGCAAGGCGGAGGCGCTGGCGGCGCAACGCGGCGTGAAGCTGCGCACCGTGGTGGCGGACCTGGCCCACTACGTCCCCGCCGCGCAGGCCTATCACGCCGTGGTGCTCATCTGGTGTCACCTGCCTCCGTCGCTGCGACGCACCGTGCACGCCGCCGCGGTGGCCGCGCTGCGCCCCGGTGGCGCGGTGGTGCTGGAGGCCTACTCGCCGGCCCAGCTGGCCCTGGGCACCGGGGGCCCGCGCAGCGCGGAGCTCATGTTCACGCTCGCGGAGCTTCGTGAAGACTTCGCCGGAATTGAGCTGGCGGTGGCGGAGGAGAAGCAGCGGCACGTGCACGAGGGGCGCTACCACGACGGGCCCTCGGCGGTGGTGCAGGTGCTCGGGTTCCGTCGTTGAGCACGGGGTGTTGCCATGTTGCAGGTGGCGGTGTCGGTTCTCCTGGCCACGGCGCTGACGCAGGCGCCTCCCCGCGACGAGCCGCCGCGTGCCCACGCCACCCACGACGAGGGGCTGCGAGATGACGTGATCCGCGCCCTGGTGGGGAGCGGCGCGGGTGTGGTTGCGGCGGCGGGCACGGTGGCGCTGGGCGGGCTGGGGGTTCTCGCCGTGACGGCGGGGTTCATGGCGCTGGTGGTGACGCGCGGCGGGTTCCAGCCGGAGTACCTGGGTGGCCTCCTCGTCGACAGCGCGCTGTACCTGATGCTGTTCTCGCTCTTCGCCGTGGGGCCCACGCTGCTTGCCGCGCTCAGCATGGACGCGTTGGCCTTTGTGCTGGCCACCTTCGCGCTCTCGCCACGACGGGCTTGGGACGTGGTGGCGCCGCTGGCCGCGGTGGGCGTGGTCCTCCCCGCGCTGGTGCTGATGCTTCCTGGCGCGGTGACGTTCCTGGTGTGGCTGACGGTGGCGCCGTTGCCCGACGTCCTCATGCTGGTGGGTGGGGGCG
>JBFMGU010000078.1:0-40655 GCA_040752415.1 Myxococcota bacterium | reverse complement strand
ACGTGGAGCCTGGCGCGGTCACGTCGTGCAGGCGGGCTTCGAGGCCAGGCTTGGTGCATTTCCAGGTGCAGCCTTGGCTGCCGCTGACACCGACGGTCGCCTGACGCGCTGATGCGGATCACGTGGGGAGAGGGCGTGGGAGGGGGAAGGCCACAGTCCTTCACGCGGGACGCGGCGGGCCCATGGGCAGTTCCGCCTGCACGGGCCGCTCGTCGTGGGGCCGCGGCAGCACCTCGCCCCATCCCGTCTGTCGCCGCAGCAGGACCTCCCGCAGCACCACCTGCAGCGCACCGGCAAACGGCAACGCCAGGATGGCACCCAGCACACCCAGCAGGTTGGTCCCCAACAGCATCACCACCGAGATGATGAGCGGGTTCATGCGCATCGTCCGTCGCTGGATGAGCGGCTGCAGCACGTGGTTCTCCAGTTGCTGGTACACCAGCCCCACCCCCAGCGCGACGAGCGCCGCCCGGCCCCCCACCGTGGCGAACGTGGTGGCCAGGATGAGCACACCCACCAGCCACGCGCCCAGGAACGGGATGATGCCCAGCACCACCGCGGCCAGCGCCAGCGGCAGGAAGAAGGGCACGCCCAGGATGAGCAGCGTGGCCCCCGTCACCGTGCCGCCAATGCTGGAGACAACCAGCACACCCAGCATGTAGCCGCCCACCGCGTGCACCATGCGCCTCCCGATCTCCAGGTACTGCTGCCGTTGGTCGGGACGCACCCAGGCCAGGAGCCCGGCCACCACCTCGCCGCCGAACAGCTGCATGAACATGGAGAGCACCAGGATGGTCACCAGCCCCAGCACGCCCATCAGCGCCCGACGCGCCAGCGTGAACGCGGTCCCCACCGCCGCGGTGGCCTGCTGCGTGGCCCGCTCCCGCACCACGTCGATGTCGCCCACCCGCTGGTCCAGCCACTGCGCCGCGCGCGACTCCCGCAGCCGTTCCAGCAGCTCCGGCAGCGCGTCGGCCATCTCCCGGCCCTGACCCACCAGCAGTGGCACCACGCTGGCGGCAAAGAGCAGCAGGGACAGGCCCAGCGCACCAAACACCAGCAGCACCGCCGCGGGGCGCTTCATCCCCCGACGTTCCAGCCACACCATCACCGGCTGCAGCGCCACGGTGAGCAGGAGCGCCAGGGCCAGCCACGCCACCACCAGCCTGGTGAGCCACAGCAGGCCCAGCACCGCGCCGAGCATCAGGAGGTTCAGCCCCACGGTCCAGACGGTGCGCGGGGAGACCTGGGAACGGGCGCGCGTCTCCATCTCGGCGGAGGAGTTAGAGCCAGGTCGCTGCGTTGGCAGGCACCCGCGGCAGGGACATGGACAGCGCGTGTCCTCGTCGTGGCAGCAGCTTGATGCGGGGTTGCGGCGGCGTACATGTCTGCGGGGCTTCCCCCTGAAGGAGGCATGTCATGCGCAGCAAGTTGCTGGCGGGTTTGACGGTGGGTCTGGTGGCCGCGGTGGGCAGCTACGCCCACGCCGACGAGAAGGACACGGACGTCAAGCAGTACGACGTGGACGTGCAGAAGGACGCCAAGCCGGGCCAGAAGGTGGACGTGGAGAAGGGCTACCAGCGGGTGCTGGGAGACATCCGTGAGCAGACCGGCTCGCGGGAGATCATCTCCATGCTGGACGGCTTCGAGAACAAGCTGGATCACCTGGAGGACGTGGCCAACAAGCAGGAGAAGGACCTGCGGAACGACCTCAAGAACGACATCAAGAAGATGCGTGAGAAGGCCTTTGACACCAAGGAGCGCGCCCGCAAGATGGCCGACCCGGGCGTCGACTCACGCAAGATGACCGAGCTCCGCGACGACATCCGCAACGCGTTCGAGGACCTCAACAAGGACTACGTGAAGACCACCGAGCGCCTGCATGAGAAGGAACGTGGAGGCCTGTTCGACTGAGCCGCGCACCCGCGTGACTCAGCCGCACCACGGCGGCCGGAGCCGGCCAGGGCTGGTTCCGGCCGTCGGCGTCTGTGCGGGAGGTCGAAAAGAAAAAGCACGGGCAACGCCTACAGGGACCGGGGGGGGAAGTCCGAGGCATCGCGCCGTGCGCACCTGGACATAGCAGTCACCGTGCCAGCCGTTGGGCGTTTCCCGCCGATGGAAAAATCATCAATGTTTACAAGCGTTTGAATCCTCATCCCGGCAAATCCCTGGATGCACTTGATGGGCGTGGGTGCCCTGGTTCTGGGCCGCGTGACAGCCGATAAACCCCATGATTTCAAGATGTTGGCGGATGGTGGGCGACGATGCCATTTCAGGGCGGTCTTGACCTGGATTTTCCGCGCAAAGCGCCGCGGCCAGGGCGGGCTTCACCGGCCGGGGGCTGGGTTCCGGAACCCGGGGGGGACTGGGCTGGGCGGGAGACGAAGTCGAAAAAAAACAGCACGGGCAACGCCTCAAGGGGACCGGGGGGGGAAGTCCGCCTGGGCATCGCGCCGTGCGTACCTGGACATAGCAGTCGCCGTGCCAGCCGTTGGTGCTTCCGGGCGATTGGTAATTCATCAATGTTTACAAGATCTTGTGTGCGGTACGGGGAAATCCCGGGGGCCACGAAAAGGGCGATGGCGCCCGGGTTTTGGGTCCCCGTGACGGTCGATAAACTCCATGATTTCAAGCTGTTGGCAAATGGTGGGCGCCGACGCCATTCCAGGGTTGGTATGACCGGGATTTTCCACGTACGGCGCCACGGCCAGGGGTGGGCCTCGCCGCCAGGGGCAACCGTTCCGGAAACTGGGGGATGGGGAGGAGCGATGCCTGGCGACGTGCGAAACCAGGTCGAAAAAAAAGAGCACGGGCAACGCCTCAAGGGGACCGGGGGGGGAAGTCCGCCTGGGCATCGCGCCGTGCGATGAAGGTCATAGCAGAGGGTGTGCCAGGCGTCCGCTGGAACGAAAGAGTGACGGAAAACACATGGATTTCATGGTCTTGTAGCGTGAGCGCAGATTGTGCGACCAGGCCCGGAAAGGGTTCGCGCGCCCGATTAATTTGCTGACAAGTCCGAGAAGACCAATAATTTCAACGTGTTGCCGGAATAGGGCGGCGTTGCCACAGCAGGTACCCGGTGCCCTGTTTTTCTAGTCCTTGAAGGGGTTGCGGTCGGGGGCCTCGTCGAACTCCAGCGTGCCCAGCAGGGTGCGGACCAGGAGGTTGAGGGCGGGGACGCGGTGGCGGACCCAGACGGCGAGCGGCTCCGGGCGCGCCCCCAGTTTGGCCTTGGGCTCCAGGGCGGTGCGTCCCAGGCTGAGGCGGCGACACCCGAGCGCCACCGCATCCGCCACCGCGGCCTGGAGCAGGCGGAAGTACAGCGGCACCTCCTCGCTGAGGGCCCGGTCAAAGCCGATGTGGTAGCCCACCGCGGTGTCGCCGTCGCGCAGCGTGGTCACAAAGCCCACCAGCCGCCCCGACTGGCGGATGACCGTGCACCGGAACCCCTCCCCGAAGGCGCCCGCCAGGCCGGCCTGGAAGTCCTCCGGCAGCGTGAAGAGGCGCAGCGGCGCGCGCTGGTGCACCTGCAGGTAGAGCCCGTGCAGCGCGTCGGTGTCCGCGGCCGTGATGCGCAGCGGCTCCACGGTGCAGCCGGCCTTCTCCACGTCGCGCTGCAGCTGGCGCACGCCCTTGCGGTACTTGGCGTTGAGGCTGGCCAGGTAGTCCTCGTGGGTGCGCCAGTCCGGCGGGATGCGCAGCACCATGTCCGGGTCGGTGTCCACGCGCCGGTAGCTGAACGTCCGCAGCGCGCCGGCGTGCTCCAGGTGGGCGGCGGGAATGTCCTTCACCATGGCAAAGTCCGTCTCGCCGTGGAGCCGGTCCGCCCGACGCAGCCGGTAGAGCGCCTCCGCCACCGCGCTCCACGTGGCCGTGGGATCCGCGCCCGGCGCCATGGCCACGCCGTGTTGTCCCCAGGAGAGCAGGTTGCCGCACACCAGCAGCCGCTCCTGCCACTGCTGCACCGCCGCCACCAGCGCCTTGCGCGCCAGCGCCGCGCCGCCGGAGGGGGAGCCCTTGAGCAGCCGCGCGCCGTCCACGTGGACGCTCTGCGCCGCCACCGCCGCCACCGGCGTGTCGCCCTCGTAGATGAGCGCGTAGCGCTGGGCCATGTTGGCGGGCCCGCCCTCCTCCAGCAGGCGCAGGTAGGGGCGCTGCAGGAAGATGCTGGCGCCGGCGGTGAGCGCGTCCCAGTGCGCCGGGTTGAGGAAGTCCACCGCGTCGGCGAGCGCAAAGCGGTGCCCGCTGGGCGTGTGACGTCGACGGTGCCGCGCGTGGGCGGCCTTCACCGAGGCAATCAGGCTGGTCATGGCCCCAAGGGATAACGCGACGAGGCGCCCGGTGGCGACCCAGGGGCCGCGGGCTACAACCCGGGGCCGCGGAGGTGCGCATGGCCTGGGTCTACCTGGTGGTTGCCGGCGTGTGTGAGGTGGTCTGGGCCGCCGGGCTCAAGGCCTCGGAGGGCTTTTCCAGGCCCGTGGTTTCCGTCGTCACCGTGGGGGTGATGGTGCTCAGCTTCGTGCTGCTGGCGCAGGCCATGCGCACCCTGCCGCTGGGCACCGCCTACGCGGTGTGGACGGGGATTGGCGCGGTGGGCGCGGCGTTGGTGGGCATGGTGGCCTGGGGCGAGCCGGCCAACGCGCCGCGCGTGGGGTGCATCCTGCTCGTCGTGGTGGGCATCGTGGGGCTCAAGCTGTCGACGGGGACGGCAGGCCGCTGACGCCGTGCACGTGCTGGTACGCACCGCCGTCGCTCGGCCTGATGTCCCGCATTGAGGGATGGATGGTGTCGCCCCGGAACTCGCGTTCAAGTTCACGGCGCAACTCCAGGAGCGGCACCGGCACGTCCGCTCGCGCCAGCATTGGTGTAACGCCAGCACCGCGCCCCGCCGGCCGGCTCCCACCACGCGGCAGCGGGTCTCACCTCCCGCAGGGACGACGCGCGCGCTGGCATGCCGTGGGACCCGCCCGCGCCCGCGCGAGGGTCCGCGCGGATCAACCGGGGCCAGGGCGGAGCCTGGGACACGGGCTGCACCCGGGCCTTCGTGACGCTTCGTGAAGCTTCGTCCGAACTTCGGGGCGGACGACGCGCGTTACCAGCGGGAGTACAGCGCCCAGATGAGGTTGGCGCGGCTGGTGGTGCTGGACTTGCGCAGCAGCGCGGTGACGTGGAACTCCACCGTGCTCTCCGCGCACTGCAGCCGGGAGGCAATCTCCTTGTTGCCCAGGCCGCGCGCCAACAGCTCCAGCACCTCCGTCTGACGCCCGGTGAGGTCCCACTCCCGCGCGGCGCACTCCACGCGCGTGGAGCGTCCCTCCTGCTGCGGGACGTTGGGACGCGCCACCACCAGGTAGGCCTGTCCCGAGCCGTCGTTGCTCTTCAGCATGGAGACGCGCACCCGGATGGGCACGGTGTGTCCCTCCCGGTGCGTGTAGTGCTTGTCATACGCCACCACGGTGGTCTCGCCGTTGACCAGGCGAATCACCTCCCGCGTCTCCAGGGGGTCCCAGTCCGCTCCCGCCGACGAGAATCCGTCTCCGTCCGGACCGTGGTGGCCCACCAGGTTTGCGAACGCCTTGTTCCAAAACACCAGCCCCCGGTCCATGTCCGCAATGGCCACGGGTTCCTGCACGCATTCAAAGATCGTCGGAGACAAACGCGCCGCCTGCTCCGAGACCTGATCCATCTGTGTCCTGCGCTTTCGCTGCTGCGACATACGGGCTCCACAGCCACACCAGTTCACCAATCCCGCCACAACCTGGACGTCCGGACTGAAAAACGCGGCTCAGCTCAACATCTCCACTGCACAAGTACCCGCGAAATTTTCGACCCGAGGGTAGGAAGCGCACCGCGGCTGCTGCAAGTGCGAATCACGCCATTACTCGACGGTGTTGCACGTCGCCACAATCTCCGGGGAAACCCTAGGTGAATTGTGAAGAATCCAGCTTGTCTGAGACGGCTTGAGAAGCGTGAGCAGGTGCTTGCACGTGGCGCGGAGCAAAGCGGCGGGGATGTGTGCTCGTCGTGGTGCGCATCAACGCGTGTGTTTCCCGCAGGGTGGCGCGCTCCAGCGCAACGTCCCGGCGCAGCGTGAGGGATTCCTCGAGCATGCGCAGCAGCTCCGCGTCCGCGCTGAAGACCGACCAGCACAATCCGTCAACGTTCTTGAACACCGTGTCCACGTGCTGGAAGTAGAGCGCGTTGAGCTCAAGGTCATCCCAGAGCTCACTGCCCCACGCGCCGGTGCGGTGCAGCGCCGCGTGGATGGCGCCCACGTCAAAGCGCTCGCCCACCAGGACGTGCAGCTCGTTCCAGTCGTCGCGGACGTGGCGCGCGTACCCGGGGAGGAAGCGCTCACCGCGCGCGGTCCAGGCCACGCCGTGGGGGGTGAGGTGATGCTTGAAGCAGGACGCCAGCGCGGCCGCGCCCGCCGGGTCCTCCTGTGGCGTCGACGGGAGCTGGAACACGTCCGGGCCCACCAGGAGGATCCGGTGGTGCAGGCGCGGGAGCACGCTGGAGAACAGCACGGCAAAGTCGGAGCGCGCCGGGTCCAGCGGACGACGGACCAGCACCGGTCCCGCCTCCCCCGGCTCACAGCGCACGTTGCAGGACGTGATGCGCAATCCCGGGAGGTCCCGCAGCTCCGTCGTCACCTCCATCACTGTCTCCTTGGACGGGGCCCCCGGCGTGAGCGGTGCGGCCCCAGGAAGCCGTGCCGGCCCATGCCTGCGCTATCAAACAGCTATCCCTTACCTGCCTTTTCGGACAGGTGACCATCCGTCGAGCGTCCTCAACGTTGCGAGGCAGTCGCTTTCTTGATGCGCTCGGGGAAGCCCTCACGCAGCTTGCGGATCTTGGGAACCGACCACTGCTGCACGTACGGATGGTCGGGGTGCAGCCGCACGAAGTCCTGGTGATAGCCCTCCGCCGGGTAGAAGCCCTTGAGCGGCTCCAGCGTGGTGACGACGGGGCTGCCGAACACGCGCGCCTTGCCCAGCTGCTCCAGGTAGGCCGCGGCCACCTTCCGCTGCTCCTCGCCGTCGTAGAAGATCGCGGAGCGGTACTGGTGACCCCAGTCCGGTCCCTGGCGGTCCTTGGTGGTGGGGTCATGCGTGGCAAAGAAGATGCGCAGCAGCTCACCCAGGCTGACCCGGGAAGGATCATAGGTGATGCGCACCACCTCCGCGTGCAAGGTCTTCCCCGACGAGACCTGCTCATAGGTGGCGGTCTCCGGCGTGCCGCCCGCGAATCCGCTCACCACCTCGGTGACGCCCTCCACCTGCTCGAACACCGCTTCCACGCACCAGAAGCAACCGCCGGCCAGCACCACCGTGCGCAGCTCCCCCGGCTTGGGCGCGGGAAGATCCACCGCCGCGCGCGGGAGCTCCGCCGCGTGCACGCCGTCCTGGCATCCCCACGTCGTCACCAGCGCCACCGCCATCGCCAAAGCCCCCATCACCCGCAGACCCATGACGCGCTCCGTGTCTTCGAGAACCCGGCATTCCTTCTAGCGACCCACCCGACGCTGACAAGCTGGCTCCCCGTCCTCCCGGGCCGGCCGCGTGACGGTGGACACACCGCGTTGGTGCCGGGGCCACGGGAGATACGACGCAGCGTGGGCTTTGGGATCGGCGCTGTCGCCCACGTCGTGGAGTGGGGCCAGCGCTGGGCGCTACAGCGCGGCGCGCGGCACGCCGGAGACGATGGCCTGCTTCACCGCGGGGAGGCGACCGCTGTCCGGCTTGCCACCGCCCAGGTTGTTCTCGTCGATGAACTGGTTGACGTGGGCAATGCGGTCGGCGGTGGGCGGGTGGTCCATGAGCCAGGTGAGCACCTGCGGGATCTGCCCCTCCCGCGCCTTCAGCTTCTCAAAGAACTTCACGATGCCGTGCGGGTCGAAGTCCGCCGCGCTGGCGAAACGCGCACCCCACTCATCCGCCTCGCGCTCGGCGCTGCGCGTGTAGGCCAGCAGCACACCGCGCGTGGCCAGCATGGCCGCAACCTGCTTGATGAGCGTGGGATCCTTCCCCAGCGCCATGGCCGCCACCGTCTGCATCCCGTAGAGCGCCACCAGCTGCCGCGCGGTGTGCCGCGCCACCACGTGACCGGCCTCGTGCGCCAGCACGCCGGCCAGCTCCGCGTCGGTGTCCACCTGGCTCAGCAGCCCGGACATCACGTAGAGGTGCCCGCCCGGCGTGGCAAACGCGTTCACCGTCTTGGGGTCATCCACCACGTGGACATGCCAGTGCACGCCGGGCCGCTCGTCGCGCGCCTGGTCAATGATGGGCTTGGCAATCTGCTCCACGTACGAGGTGACGGTGGGGTTGTTGAGGTAGCGGATGCCCTGCTTCTCCAGCTCGGCGTGGACCTGCTCCCCAATCCTGTTCTCGTCCTCGTCGGAGACCAGGGCTTTGGCGGCGGTCACCTGCGCGTCCACCCGCTGCTGCGCGGAGCACGCCGCCATCAGCCCCACCGCCATCATGCACGCATACCCGGAAGGGAACCGCTTCATGGTGACACCTCACGCCTGAAGCCTGCTGACTCGTGAGGTAACAAGGCCATCCGGGTGCGCAGGGCAGGGCGCGCGGGCGCTGGAAGATCGCGGGCGCGGCGCGTTAGAAGACGGGCCGTGAAACGCGCATCCCTCCTTGGCGTCGTCCTGTTGCTCGTCACCGCCCGAGCCACCGGCCAGCAGCCGGCCCCTGCCCCCACGTCGGAGACCGCGGCCCCCGCCACGCCTCCGCCCGCCCAGCCCGCGCCGCACCCCGCCGCGCCTGCCCCCGCGCCCGCTGCTCCGTCGGAGGCGCCCACCTTCGAGAAGGATGAGCTGGCCAAGCTGGAGAAGGGCCAGGTGGTGGTGCGCGGGGAGATGTACACCAACGCCGCCGGCAAACGCGCCGGGAAGGGCAAGGCGTTTGTCATCATCAACAAGCCGCCCGAGGCGCCGTGGGCCATCCTCAACGACTACGAGAAGATGCCAGAGTTCATGCCGCGCCTGGCCCGGGTCACCATCCAGAACCGCACCGCGGACGGCATGAAGGTGGTGCAGGAGCTGAAGGTCCTGTTCAAGACGGTGCGCTACGTGCTGGACCTCAAGTTCGACGCCAGCAAGAAGCGCATGGCCTGGGCGCTGGACAAGAGCAGCAAGAACGACATCAACGACACCTTCGGTTCCTGGCACTTCCAGCCGTGGAATGGCGGGCGCACATTGGTGGTCTATGACATCGCCGTCGACACAGGGGCCATGATCCCCGCGTTCCTGGAGGAGTACCTCACCAAGAAGGACCTGCCGGAGGTGCTCATGGCCATGAAGCGTCGCGCGGAGAGCGGTGGGACCTGGAAGAAGGACTGAAGCGCGGTGGGGGGGGCCAGAAGAAGGAAGTCAGAAGTCAGAATGCAGATGGTGCTCGCCCGTCGTCGTCACGTGACCACCTTCTTTCTGACTCCTGACTTCCTTCTGTGGGGATTCTCCAACCCCATGACCCGACCGAGGGGTGACTTGGCATGGGCGGCGCCGGACCGCGCACTCCGGCTCAAGGCCGTCCCGACCCGTGCCGATGCGAAGCTCCGGAGGTTTGGAGATGCGCAAGGTCTCGGAATACGCGGTGCCCGGTACCGGCACGGAAGGCCACCAGGAGCAGGAGCTGTCCGAACAGGAAGCGCGGGTGACGTCGTGGGAGGCCCGCCTGGCGGCCCGCGAGCGGGAGGCGCAGGAGCGCATCATGGACACCGACGCGCAACGGGCCGAGCTGGAGGGCCGCCTGGTGACGCTGCAACGTGAGCGCGGCGTGGTGGTGACGGAGCTGCTCCGCGACATGCCCCGCGTGCCTCCACCCCCGGCGGTGACGGCGCGGGAGAAAGCACGCCTGGCGCGGGTGATGGCCATGGAGGCGCGCGTGGAGGCCGCCGAGGCGCGCGAGAAGGTGCTGCACAGCCTCGACGGTGCGCTGGAGCAGGCGGGCCAGGCGCTGGTGGCGCAGCGGGGCCGGGTGCAGGCGCTGGCAGCAACGCCGGTGGGCCTTCCGCGGGCGCCCGGTGCGCCGCCACTGCCCGCGCGTCCCGTCGACGAGCGGCGCACCCAGCGACGGGTCCGCATCGACTGCGAGGTGGGCCTGGAGACGGAGAGCAACTTCTTCTCCGCGTATGGCTGGGACATCAGCACCGGCGGGCTCTTCGTGGTGTGCTTTGACGAGCTGAACGTGGGTGACGAGGTGGAAGTCACGCTCCAGCTCACCGGGGGACCGCGCATCCGCGCCACCGCGGTGGTCCGCTGGCTGCGCGAGAGCCCGCGTGGCGACGTCATTCCCGGCGCGGGATTGCAGTTCACCGAGCTGGGCCCGGGGGCGGAGGCGGCCGTGCGCGCGTTCATCGAGCAGCGCGCCACCATGTTCTACGACGGGTGAACGCTCCCGGTTCCGCGGACCGTCGCTGGGGAAGGCCCGCTGCGCGTCGCCACCCTTCGCGCTATGCACCAGGGCATGCGTGTGGCCTGGATTGCCCTGGGACTCTCGGTGGTGGGACTGGTGGTTCAGCTGGCGCGGGAGCCCCCGTCGACCGCTGCCGTGACGTCGTCAGCGCAACCCACTCCGCCGGGAGCCCCGGAGCTCGCGGCGTTGCGCTCGTCGGTGGAGAAGCAACAGCGGAGGATCCGTGAGCTGGAGGAGTCGCACGCCCAGCTGGAAGACCTGGTGGACCAGCTCCGCCGCCAGCTCGCGGTGGCGCGGCCGGTGACGACGTCATCCGTGCCGGGGGCGGCTCAACCCACCCCAACCCACGACGCGCCCGCGGGAGGGGGCGCGCCGCCGCCGGAGATCCGCGAGGCGGTGGAGCAGGCCATGCGCGACGAGGCGGAGCGTCGCAAGGGTGAGCAGCTGGCGCGTCAGGGCAAGCGGGAGCAGGAATGGCTCGACGACACCGCGTCCCGCCTGCAGCTCGACGGCGCGCAGAAGGAGAAGCTGGCGGAGGTGCTCAGCTGGGCGGTGGCGCAGATGACGGACGCCATGCAGAAACGCGCCAACGGCGAGATTCCCCGCGAGCAGATGCGGGCGCAGATGGAGGAGTTCCGCACGCAGTGGGACCAGCGCATCAAGGCCGTGCTCACCAGCGAGCAGGCGCAGGCGTTTGACGCGCTGGAGCCGTGGGAACGTCGGCCGCCGCTGTGGGGACGACGTCGCATCCTGGAGGAATGACCCGGCTCAACCCGGCGCGTTCTGCTCCAGGAGGGCCGTGGTCTCCACCGTCACGCCGAGCCGCGCGCGCGCGTCCGCCACGTGCTCCCGGATCACGTACTCCGGCACCATGTTGCGACGCAGGTCCTCCGCCACCGCGAGCAGGGCGTTGGGCGTGATGCGCTTCATGTCCAGCAGCACCAGCGCGGCCTGCAGGAAGGAGCGAACCGGGGTCACCACGCCGGAGGTGAGTCGCGCCGGGTCCGTGTTGCGCTCCAGGCGGATGAAGATGCGCTCCACCGGGTCCGGCCCCGCCGGCAATCCCGACGAGAGCTCGACGGCGCCCTCGGTCTCCGCGCCAAACGCACCCAGCTGCTGCATGCGTCGCTTGAGCTCGGCGCCGCGCAGGCCCGCGCACACCTCCCCAAACAGGGTGAACACCGTGGCGTCGGATTCCGCGTCGTCACCGAAGAAGAGGTAGCGCGCGCCGTGCGGCAGCTCCCGACGGTACATCAGGAGCGCGCACAGCTTGTAACCAACCTGCTCGACGATGGCGAGCGGGCGGCCGTTCTTGAGCAGGCCCAGCTGATCCTTGAAGGCAATGCCGTCGTGGTCGACGCTGTCCAGGAGCATCTTCCGCTCCAGGATGCCGCGCAGCTGCACCGGTGAGCCGCTGACGAAGTAGAGCGGGGTGAGTGCGCTCTGCTGCGTCACGCCCCGACGCAACCCGCGCAACAACGGCACCGCGCCGGGGATGGCCCGCTTGTCCAACGCCGCTTCCAGCGCAATGCCCAGCAGCCCGCGCACCGACGAGAAACGCGTGTCCAGGTACGTCTTGTCGATGTCCCAGACCAGGATGTCCCCGCGGTAGTCCGCCGGGAGCTTGCGGTGGTTGCTGCGCTCAATGAACAGGTGGCTCATCGCGCGGAGACCGATTCCCGCTCGAGCTCGATGTCCAGGCGGAGGATCTCGTCGAGCGCGGCGCGCGGCTGGGTCTCACCGCGCAGGATCTGATCCACGGCGCACACCAGCGGCAGCTTCACGCCCAGCCGGCGCGACAAGGCGGCTCCCTCGAACGCGGTGAGCACACCCTCCACGCACCCCTGCACCGAGGCGAGCGCCTGCTCCAACGTGGCGCCCTGGGCCACCCGCGCGCCCACGTCGCGGTGACGCTGCATGGAGCTGACCGGGCGGGGAATGAGGTCCCCCACGCCGGCCAGGCCGCTGAAGGTGCTGAGCTCCGCTCCCAGGCGCACGCCCAGCCGCGTGGCCTCGGAAAGACCGCGGGTCATGAGCACGCCGCGCGCGGTCTCGCCGAGATCCAGCGCGTCGGCCATGCCCACCGCCAGCGCGGTGACGTTGGAGACGGCGCCCGCCACCTCCACGCCCACGATGTCCGAGGTGATGTGGATGCGCACGCTGGTGCCGGAGACCAGCCGGCGCGCCAGCTCCACCGTCTCCGTGAAGCGCGAGCCCACCACCGCCACCAGCGGACGGCTGGACCCGTCGGCAATGGTGTAGAGCGGTCCGCCCAGCGCGCCCACCTTGCGCACGCAACACTGCGAGCGGATGGCCTGGTGCGGGAGCACGAATCCCTCCGCCACGCCGCGCGCCGCGTGCAGCACCACGTGGTCTCCCTCGGCGTGGTCGCCGTAGAGGGCGGACACCTCGGCCAGCGCGTTGGCGGGGACGGTGAGGAACACGGTGCGGCTGCCCTCACACGCTTCCCCGACGGTGGCGCAGACCTTCACGTCCTTCAGCGCCGCGGCCAGCTTGTTCCGCACCTCCTCGCGACGCGCCCACAACTGAACCTGCACGCCCGTGCGCAACAGCATCCCGCTGAGCACCTGGGCCATGCGCCCGCCGCCCAGGATGGTGGCCTTCATCGTCGTGCTGGTCATGCCGCACCTCGGTAGAGGCTCTTGTGGTCCGGAGCGAGCGCGGGCTTGATGCCTTCCTCACGCTCCAGCCGGTAACCCTCGAGACGGTTCTGGTAATAGAACAGCAGCGCGCGGTCGGTGGGGAAGATGCGGTCTCCTCGTCGGGTGGCGGCCGCTTCGGTGTGGTAGATGGCGAAGTGGCGCAGGCCGTCGGCCACCACGTCTTCCGCGGTGCCGTGGTCCACCACCGGTCCCAGCCGCACGCCGCCGCGCCCCGCCAATCCCCGCAGCTCCATCAGCAGGCGCTCCACCTCACGGTAGACAGCCAGCAGCTCCACGTCCTCCACCTTGCCGCCGGCGCGGATGAGCCGCACCAGGTCCATGCCCGGGTTCTGACGACGCATCAACGTGAGGATGGCGCGCGCGGTGACGTTGGTGCACTGCACCACGTTGTCCTCCAGGTAGGACTCCACGAGCTTGTTGCCCACCTCGCGCGTGTATTCGGCGTCGCGCTGCTCATGCTCGGCGGGCTGGCCGTTCAGCATCACGTAGCGGGAGGTGTCCACGCGACGGCCGCGCGGATCCAGGCTTTCTCCGTCGTCGTCGACCGGGTTGCCGAAGGGATCCAGCCCGCGGCCCACGGTGAAGAAGATGCGGCTGTCCAGGTTGAAGAGCTGCTTGGCAAAATCCAGCACGCGCTGCGGCTTGCTGAACTCGTCGTCGGTGATGATGTAGCGGCTCTTGCCCACTTCCTTGAGGAAGTCGTCGATGAGCGTCTCCGCCTCCAGCACCAGCTGGTAGCTGAGCGTGGCCGGGACGACGAAGACCTTGGGCTGCGCTTTCCCGCGCTTGAGGTTGTTGACGTAGGCGCTGATGCCCGTGCCCAGGAGACCCAGCTTGAGCTTGCGCTCAATGGCGCCGGAGCGGCAGCGCGTGCCGCCGGGGAAGAAGATGTTGTCGTACTCGTGCTCGAGGGTGAGGGTGGCGTACTCCTTGAGCACCTGCTTGTAGAGCGGGTCGGTCTTGCGGCGGTCCACGGTGTACGCGCCGAGGTTCCGCATGAAGTAGCCGAGGATGGGATTGGAGAAGAGGTTCAGGCCGGCGCCGTAGAGGAACGGCGGCAGCCCCATCTTCCACACCGCGTACCCCACGATGATGGAGTCCATGTTGGACACGTGCGTGGGGACGAGGATGACGGTGCCCAGCTCATGCAGGCGACGCAGGTGCGCGGTCTCACCCTGCACCGTGAGCGTGCCCTCGAGGGTGGGCAGGTGCGGGAAGCTCTGCACCAGCCGCTTGGGGCTCATGGCGTTGAGCAGCATGGCGAGCAGTGGCTCACCGGCGCGGGTCACGGCGCGGTACACGCGCATGTCAAAGTAGCCGGCAATCTCGCGGCTGTAGTGGGAGGCCACCTCACCCACCAGGTCCAGCTGGGCGCGGTCCGAGGCGCGACGCATGCGCTTCTGGATGCCACGCCAGAACTCCATCTCGCGCTCGCGCGTCTTGCGGTCGTGCTCGTCCTTGAGACGGCGCAGCTCATGGTAGATGCTGTCGGCGAGCACCTCATCCACGCGGGTGGTGCCCTTGTCGGCGCTCTGTCCGATGTCACGGACCAAGCGACTCCTCAGCTCGGTAAGGATTCTTTCCTGGTCTTCCTGGCGCATGGCGCGGCACTCTACCTCGGCAAGTCGGCGGGACCACAGCACCGTGGTGGCGCTGGGGTTGGCGCTGATGTTGGGAGCGGCCTGCGTCCCGTCGGACCGGCCGCGCGTGAGGGTAGCGGACCACGAGGGGCTTGGCCGCCGGGTGGTGGAACGCGCGGTGGCGGCGCACGGTGGGCTGGGGCGCTGGCGCAGCGCGCAGGTGATGCGTTTCCGTTACCGCGAGACCTGGAGCGCGCCGTTCACCTGGCTGGGACAGAACCCGTGGCCGCGTTCCGTCGTGCAGGCCGACGTGGCGTTCTGGCTGCACCAGGTCCGGGCGGAGGTGCGCTTCTCCCACGAGCCCGGCGTCACCTGGATCCTCGACGAGGGACAGGTCTCCAGCGAGCCCGCGCACGTGCTGGACTGGAACCCGGGCTACGCCCTGCCGCGCACGCACTACCTCACGCTGTTGCCGTTCAAGCTGCTGGACCCCGGCGCGCGTCACACCTGGCTGGGCCACCGCGTCGTCGACGGGCGGGACCACGACGAGGTGCTGGTGACCTTTGACGCGGGCGTGGGGGACTCATCCGCGGACCGCTACTGGGTGCTGTTCGACCGGGAGACCGGGCGCCTCACGAAGCTGTTCCTGACGGTGACCGCGTACCACGCGCTGGCCTTTGGCGACGTGGTCTACGAGGAGTGGCGCTGGGTGGACGGGCTGCTGCTGCCGGCGCGCGTGCAGGCGTACTACACGACGCCGTGGGGCGGACTGCCGCTGCACCTGGGGGAGTATGACGAGGTGGAGCTGGTCAGGTGAGCCCGCGCTCGTCGACGAGCGGATAGAGCTCCATGGTCTCCAGCGTGACGCGCTCTCCCAGCCGGCGCAGCACCTTCTTCGTCTCCTGCACGAAGGTGGTGGGATCCGCGGCCACCGCGGCGGCGGTGGGCCAGCGGTCGGCGTAGGCAAAGACCTCGTCATAGATGGGACCCACGTCCGTGAAGAGACGGCGCGCGGTCTCCTGGATGCGCGGGTCGGGGTCCTTCAGGAGCCGCGGGTACATGGCGTCATTCTCCATGGCCGCGTGCACGCGGAGCTTGCCCAGGAAACGCGCCATGCGCAGGCGCACGTTGGTGGCGTCGGCGCGGACGGCCTCCGGGTCCCGGATGGCGAGCAGCTCCTGGGCCAGCTCAAACAGCTCCGCGTGCTGACGACGGAACCGCGCCGTGGGCAATGCCTCCTCGGGATCCTGCGCCATCACCGACTCCCCATCCTGCGGACATCCAGCCCTGCATCATGGGGATACGCCCGCCGGATGCCAACAGATCGGTCGCTCGGCGCTTGCTGGAGTGCCCGGCACCGTCCACCATGCTCCTCCCGTTTCATGTGTGAGGGTGTGGTCATGAAGCTGCGTGACGGCGTGCGACTGGTCGTGCTGGGTGGTGTGCTGGTGGTTGCGGGCTGCGGCGGCGGTGAGCGCGAGTCGCGCGGGACTTCGGCCTCCAGCGGAGGCGGCGGGATCGGCAACGGCGCGTCCAGCGGTGGGGCGTCGTCCTCGTCCGGCATCGTGGGAGAGAGCTCGTCGTCAGGTGGGTCGTCGGGGGTCAGTGGCGGGTCCACCGGCAGCTCCTCCGGGGTGGCCTCCTCCAGCGGCACCATCAGTTCGTCGTCGTCCACGTCGGGAGGGAGCAGCTCCGGGGAGTCCTCCACGTCGTCGGCGTCGTCCTCCGCGGGGGGCCCGTCCTCCAGCTCGTCGGGCAACGTCGGGTCCAGCAGTTCGTCGTCGTCATCCGGAGCACCCTCGTCGTCGTCCTCGTCGTCGTCGGGCGGGAACGTCTCGTCCTCGTCGGGTGGGTCTTCGGGGACGGGTGCGTGCGCGGGCGCGCAGGAGCTGGGCGCGGGCACCTTCAACGGCAGCACCGTGGGTCTGACGGGAGATGCGCTGCAGGGTTGCGGCGGTTTCTTCTACACCGTGGGTGCGGGAGCGCCGGAGCAGGTGTGGCGGCTTCCCCTGGCGCAAGCGGGCGGCGTGCGCATCAACCTCCAGGGCTACGACGCCGCGCTCTACCTGCTGGCCGGCAACACGTGTGAAACGGCCACGCTCACCGAGGCCTGCGTCGACGGCAGCGGCAACACCGAGACGCTGGAGATGCAGTACCTGGAGGCGGGCACCTACTGGCTCGTGGTGGACGGCTATAACGACACCAACGGTCCCACCACCGGCGCGTACACGCTGACCGTGGAGCTCATCCCCGGCGGATTCTGCGCGCCCGACGTGGGCGAGACCCAGGGTTTCAACGACGACAACAACGTGCTCGAGCGCGCGTTGGGTCCGGTGGGAGATGTTGACGGGGAGGTCCAGCTCAGCATCTGCAATGGTGATGAGGACTGGTTCACCATCACGCACGAGGGTGGCGACGTGACCGTGACCGCGCGTCGCCTGGACAGCGGCAGCGGGACGCTGGACGTGGACCTCTACACCGTGGCGCGCGACGCCGCCGACACGCCCACCGGGACGCTGTTGTCGTCGTACAACTTCACGAACAACACGTTGAGCGCTCCCGCGCTGGCGCCGGGTGAGTACGCGCTGCGGGTCTTTGGCGCGGGCGTTCCCACCGCGGGCATGCACTACGGCTTCAACCTGGATTTCTCCTGCCAGAGCGAGGACGAGATGGAGCTCCGGCCCAACAACGTCGACGTCAAGGCGTCCGGTCCGTTTGGCCCCGGCGAGGAATGGAAGAGCGGCACGTTGTGTCCGCAGGACGTGGACTGGCTGTGGTTCCGCAACGGCGCCACCGCCGGTCCGGTGACGGTGACCTTCAGCAACGGCGCCAACCTCGCCCTCACCACGCACAGCGCCACCGTCGACGCCAACGGCGTCATCACCGGCAGCTCGCCCAACGCGAACATCCAGGTCTCCACCAGCGGCGCCAACAAGGTGGTCACCCACGCCAACGCGTCCGCCGACGAGAGCTTCCTGGTGCGCGTCTCTCCCTCCGGGAGCGTGCCGGCGGTGGGGCTCAACTACACGGTGACCATGGGGTTCCCCGGTCCGGGCAACGACACCTGCGCCACCGCCGAGCCGCTCACGCTCCCCGCGCCCGGTGCCGCGGCGCTCGTGGTGTCCGGCGACACCACCAGCGCCAACGACGATCTCAACAGCACCGACACCACCAACTGCGGCGGCGGCAACGGCACCAAGCCGGAGGTCTTCTACGCATTCACCACGACGAACGCCGTGCGGATGACCGCGGAGACCGCCAACCACGACACGCTGATCTACCTGCTGCGCGGCAACTGCGCGACGAACACCGAGGTGGCATGCAACGACGACATTGACTTCAATGGCGGAGTCTACGAGAGCCGGCTGCAGGACGTCCTGCTCGACGCCAGCACGTCGTACATCCTGGTGGTGGACAGCTATTCCTCCGGTGGTCCGTTCACGCTCAGCATCACCACCGCCAATCCGTGAGGAATCCGGTGGCTGCGGATCCGTGGCGCGGTCCCGCACGTCCAGTGCGTTGAATTCCCTGGTGTTTCTGGCCCGCTGACCTCTGGCCGGTGGCGCGCGCAATTTTGTCTTACAGTCGCCGCCCGCAGCGGTGTCTGTTGTTGCAGCCTGCCAACACCCACGGGATGGCCATGCACCTTCTCGCTGAACGTCGCCTGCCGCGTCGCTCCTTCACGTGCGTGCTGTTGTCCGCCTGGATTGCCAGTGGATGCACGGCAACCACGCAGCAGCCGGAGCCAAGCGAGCCCTCCCCGGACGCCAGCGTCAACCACCCCGACGCGTCCCAACCCATCACCGACGCAGGCATCCCGGACCGCGACGCCAGCACGCCGGACCTGGACGCGAGCACGCCGGAACTCGACGCGAGTACCCCGGGCACCGACGCGGCGGCGCAGCGGTTGGATGCCGCGGTCGACGTCGACGCAACGGTGGAGGTGGACGCGGGCCAGGAGCCGGACGCGGGCTACCAGGGGCCAACGCCGTGTGACGTCGTGGATCAACTCCTGGCTCCCAAGTGCGCGCGCTGTCATCCCGGCACGGGCCAGGTGGACTTCAGCACCGCCATGGCGCTCAACGCGCTGGTGGGGCGGGAGAGTGAGCAGTACCCGGGCGAGCTCTTCGTGGTGCCCGGCAATCCCGAGAGCAGCCTGCTGTACCGGAAGATCGGCGGCAACATCGACGGACTGGGTGACCCCATGCCGCTGGGCGGCTCCACCACGACGGAGGAGCGCGACGTGGTCTACCAATGGATTGCGCTGGGGGCGCTCCCGGTGACGTGCGAGTCCGCGCAGCCGGACGCAGGCGTGCCCGGTGATGCCGGCGTGCCGGAGGGTGACGCCGGGCAGGGCGATGGCGGTGAACCCGGTGTCGACGGCGGCACGGGCCTTCCCCCCAGCGTGTGCGACGTGGTGGAGCGCGTGCTGGGGCCACGCTGCACCGGTTGCCACGACGGTGCGTACCAGCGGGACTTCCGCGAGGGCGCGGCGCGCACCGCGCTGGTGAGCCAGGAGAGCACGCTGTATCCGGGCAACTTCCTCGTCGTCCCGGGCGACCCGGCCAACAGCCTGCTGTATCGCAAGGTCACCGGTGACCTCGCGGGTGTGGGCGCGTCCATGCCTCCGGGGTCCACGCTCAATGCCGGTGAGCTCTCCGTCATCCGGGAGTGGATCCTCGGCGGTGCCAGCGTCGACTGCGGCGCGGTGCCGGTGACCGAGCTGGTGCCGCTCTCGCCGGAAGCCCACCTCAACCGCGTGGCCATGGCGCTGACCGGTACGCGTCCCACCGCCGCCGAGCTTGCCGCGGTGCGCGCGGACCCCAACGCCGTCGACGACATCATGGACGCGTACATGAGGCGCCCACAGTTCGGGGAGACCATCCAGGAGCTGCACAACGACGCGCTGCTCCTCAAGACCACCATGCTCTTCCAGCTGCTCTTCCCCGCCATCGAGGAGCTGAAGGACCTCAAGAACCTCGACGCGCGCTACAACGACATGTCCTTCGTCACGCGCTCCATCCTCGAGGCGCCCCTGCGGACGGCGGAGTTCATCGTCGTCACGGACCGGCCGTACACCGAGGTCGTCACCGGGAACTACGTGGTGAGCAACCCGGCGCACCAGGCGGTCTACGGCGACGGCTCCGTGCAGGACCACCTGTTCTACGGCATCGCGGAGACCAGCGCGGTGGGCTCGGCGTACCAGTACTCCGAGGATCCCTACGGCCTCGGTGCCGACGGTGATTTCGATGTGCACCGCTGGATGGACGGTCGCGGCGCCGCGGGCATCATCAGCGACAACTCCTTCTTCCACCGCTGGATGAGCGCGGGGGTGAACTACAACCGCGGCCGCGCCAACCAGGTCACCAAGGCCTTCCTCTGCTACGACTTCCTCTCGCAGCCGGTGGATCTCACGTCGGAAGGTGGCCTGGACCTGAGCGACCCCGACGCGGTGGCCAACGCGGTGAAGGACCCATCCACCTCCTGCTGGGGTTGTCACGCCACGCTGGACCCGATTGCCAGCTACATGCAGGAGTGGCGCCCGCTCTACATCCCCAGCATCGCCGGGAGCGACGGATATCCGTTCCCGATGCGCTCGCAGCTCTTCGCCGAGTACTTCGCCAACCTGGCCACCGGTGGATCGTGGATGAACAGCCGTCCGCCGGGCTACTTCGCCGCCACCACCGAGGAGCCCAACCCTCCGCCGGTGGACTACGACTTCAACGGCCGCATCGACATCGGTGACCTGGGCGCGCAGATTGCCGACGACCCGCGGTTCGCCACCTGCACGGTCAAACGCTTCTACAGCTTCTTCACGCAGACCTCGCTCAACGACGTACCCGCCGCGGTGGTGGACGAGCTGGTCCCCGTGTTCACCGGCAACAACTTCAGCGCCAAGACGCTCATCAAGGCCATCATGATGTCGGAGCGGTTCCGCGCCTCCCACACCGCCACCGCGGTGGGCGCCGACGAGATCAACGGCATCCTGCGCGCGCGTCCCAGTCAGCTCGCGCGCGTCTACCAGGCCGCCACGGGCGTCACGTTGGCGTTCCCGCTCAGCGACTTCATCCTCACGCTCACCACCCGCCCCGACGAGGAAGGGCTCCCCTACGGCATGACCGATTACATGCGCGACAGCTTCATCGGCTTCCGTGAGCTGGCCGGGGATACGGACTCCTTCATCGTCACGCGGCCGGTCACCACGTTCACGGCGGGCACGCACTCGGCCAACCGCTGGCTCGGCAACTTCGGCGGTTACTACGCGGTGATCCTGGAGGCCTCCGTGCCGCTCGCGTCGCGCCGGCTGTTCACGACGGCGGAGATGTTCGACCCCAGCGAGACGGCGGTGCGCACGCTGCTGGTGGAGCTGCATCTCAAGCTGTTTGGCCAGGAGGTCACCGCGGACTCGCCGGAGGTCGACGAGGCGTACGCGTTGTGGACCTCCCTGTACGCGCTCAGCGGCGACATCGGTCGCACCTGGCACCACGTTCTCAGCGCGTTCCTCCAGGACGCCCGCACGTTCACCTACTGACGAGGACCACCCATGGCTCACTCACGACGTGAATTCCTGTTGGGCGGCGTGTCCCTGCTGGGAGCGATGGCGCTGGGTCTGCCGCGCGCAGCGCGAGCGCAGGCGGCCTCGGGCAAGCGCATGATCCTGGTGACGTGCAATGGCGGCTGGGACGTCACCTTCCATCTGGACCCCAAGTCCACCGGCATCACCGGGCTGGATGTTCCCGCCGGCGCCATCGCCACCGCAGGCTCGCTCACGTACTACAGCGCGGTGGCGTGCAATGGCGTGGTGGACGCGTACATGAGCGCGCACCACGACGTCACCAGCATCATCCGCGGCATCAGCGTGCGCTCCATCTCCCATGACGTGTGCATCCGCCGCATGTTGACCGGCTCACCCTCGACGGACGCGGCGGACATGGGTGTGGTGGCGGGCGCGTGGCACGGCAGCACGTTGCCGGCGCCGTATCTCACGCTGGGCGCGGTCTCATTCCCCGGCACCCTGGAAGGCAGCTCGGTGCGCACGGGGCTGAGCAACCAGCTCGCGCTGGCGCACCGTCACGGCGAGATCGATCCGAACCTGGGCGCGGCGTTCCCCAATGACCAGGAACAGGGAATCATCAACGACTTCCTGCGCCAGGGCGGCACGCGGCTGCGCAACACGCGCGGGCAGTACGGGCGCAACCAGGCCAAGGCGCTGGACTATCTCGACGCCATCGAGCGCACGCAGGGCCTCTACGAGAACCGCGAGGTGTTGGGGAATCCATTCTCGGTGTCGTTGTCATTGCAGGACCAGCTCAACAGCGCGCTGGCCATGTTGGAGCGCGGCGTCTGCTGGTCGGTGAACGTGAGCACGGGTTTCGTGTGGGACACGCATGATCCTTCCGCCACGCCGTCGGGGAACTACCAGCGGGCGCAGGGCGCGCAGAACATGGTGCTGTGGCCCGCGCTCACCAACCTGCTCACGGAGTTGAAGACGCGTCCGGGCCTGGTGGCCGGGAGCAAGATGATCGACGACACCGTGGTGGTGGTGCTCAGCGAGATGACGCGCACGCCGCTGTACAACGGACAGGGCGGCAAGGATCACTGGCCTCACACCAGCGCCATGGTGGCGGGTGGCGGCGTGAACGTGGGGCAGATCTTCGGCGCCACGGACAACACGCTAAGCTCGCAGAAGGTGAACCTCACCACCGGCCAGCCCGACGAGGGCGGCGTGGTGTTGGAGTCCAATCACTTCGTGGCGGGCATCATGGAGCTGGTGGGTGTGCCTTCCGCGGAGTTCCTGCCGCAGGTCCCGCCGCTCGCCGCGCTGATGGCGTGAATTGTCGTTGGGAGCCACGGCGTCACGCGCTGGCTCTGGCCTGACCCTGTGCAGTCGCCGCGGTCAATCCGGGGGCGCGACGTTTGGAGGGGCGGGGCGGGCGCGGGTTGCAGCTGGCTCTTGCGCGCCCCCGAGCTCGTCGCCACGGATGCTCTGGGTCACCTGGATGCGCTGTGTCTCCTTCAGTCCGCCGTCCTCACGCTGACCGACTCCGCTGGCGTCCAGGAAGAGGTCCGGCGCGCTGCACGTCCCGGACGTAACGCTGCGGGAGAGCACGGAGCGCCGGGAGACGGTTGCGGTGGGAGCCAGCGTCTTGTGCCCAGCGCAGAGGTGCAGGCGTTGGATGGCGCGGTGGACACCATGCTCGCCGCGGCACGGAACTGGGAGGTGCTCATTGGCGACGGCCACGCCGCGCAGCGCGTCGTGGATGTGCTGGTGCGCGACCCGCCGCTGCGCCCCGCCCGCGACCGCGCGTGGTCAAAGGGGCGTTGACCCTCGCCCACGACGACGGCGGGCAATGACGAGCAGCAACCACACCGCCGCGCCCATGGCGAAGGCGTACGTGCCCGCGGCCAGGCCCGGCACCGACCACGTCATCAGGACCTGGTGCTCCCCCGGCGCCACGTCCACCTGCAGCAGCCCCAGCGGCGTGCGCTCCCACGGCGCGGCGTGCCCGTCGACCGTCAACTCCAGCCCATGTTCCAGCCACATCGCGAGGATCACCGGTCCGCCCGGCCCGGCCACGCTGACGCGAACGCCCTCCTCGCTGCGCTCCACCGCGGTGACCTGTCCGCCCGAATAACGCGCGTCCCACGACGCCCACGGGGGGGTGGCCACCTGGAAGATGTCGTCGCGCCAAGCCACCTTCCAGTCCGGGGGTACGGGACGGCCCGCCATGTCGAGCACACTGCCGACGCCCAACTGCTCCCACGCGCTCGAATAGGGATTCTTAGCCGCAAGCACCAATGCCGAAGCGCCATCTGCGGCGGGGTTGGGATGGCCATCCAGTTGCGCCACGATGTCCCAGGTGGCTCGCGGCACCAGCGAGAACCCGCGCACCGTGGGCACGCGCCACGCACTGCCATAGTTGACGAGCGCGGTGGCGGGCTGCGCATCCAACATCCGGCCTCCGGCTTCCCGCATGGCGGGAGCCGCCGCGCCTGGTCGCGCGTAGGTTCCGGCGGGGGAAACGTCCTGCTGCAGCCAGGCATTGTGCGCCCCATGCGTGAAAATGGCGACGAGGATCAAGAGACTTCCCGCGCGCCGGCGCTCCGTGGCGAGCCAGACGCCCGCCGCAGCCAGGACCACCGCCACCACCGTCGCCCACACACTGTGCGCGGCGAAGAGCTCCGATCCACGGGTCACGTGCTCCACCGCCCGCCAAAGGGTGACCTGGCTCAGCACCAGAACCAGCGCCCAGAGCGCCAGCCGCTGTTTCAGCGCAGACGATGCCGAACGCTGCGCCGTCTCGACGAGCGCCGCCCCCAGCAGCGTGGCACCAAAGATGGACACCACCGCAAACCGCGAGGGCACGCGGTTGACGCCCGCCACTTCGCTCGAGGTGAAACCGAGCAGATAACCGGCGGCCAGGAGAACCCCGCCCCACAGGGCAACCCGACGGGGAAGCTGGGTCAGCAGCGGCAACGCCAACAGACCCAGGAGGCCAGGAAACGTCTCTTCCTCGCCACCCGGTCCCGGTCCACTGTATTCGGAAAGCGGGTTGCCCAACATGCCGGGCGCCAACATTCTCAGCATGGCGCTCGGCAGCAACGGATAGGGACGAACTCCTGCAGTCACCATCATGGGGCGGATGGTCTGCGGAACCCAACGCAGCGCAGGAATCCACATGGGCGCGGTGAGCGCCAGGGCAACCCCCGCGCAGGTGAAAATGCACAGCACGCGCCGGGAAACGAACGCCACGCCACGCTGGTCCGCGTCCCACACCAACAACACCGCGATGGGAAGCGCGACGAGGAGAATCATGTCCGGGCTGGCCGCTGCGACGACGGCGGCAAACAGCAGGCAGAGTGCCGGCGCGTGATCCCATGGCCGCTCCGACGACATGATTCGCCGGATGCGTTCACCGATCCACGGCGTCCACGCCGCCACGGCGACAAACGTGGGGTGCACCTGGTGCTGGATGATCCACGGCGTCAAACCCCAGGTCAGGCCCCCGGCACAGCAGGCCGTGAGGGACAGGCCGAGCACACGCAGCATGCGCGCCGCACCCCAGCAGGCAACGCCCGCGTGCAATGCGAGGTAGAGCAGCAACGCGCGCGGCGCCGGCGCGACGCTGAACAGCCACGCCGGTGGATAAAGGACCAGGGTCTGCAAGTCCGCCCAGTACGGGTTTCCGCCCGCCACGTAGGGATTGACCGAAGGCACCTCCACGACGGGGATCCGGCCTTCCATGAGGCCCAGCGTCGGCAGGAAGTAGCGGAGCAGGTCCGAGTCCAGCAGCTCACCACCCGTCAGCACCGGATGCGCCACCGCCGCAATGGCCGCGCCCACCACGCACGCCGGCAACAGCCAGCGGGCAACCGGGTCGTCCGCTTCATCGGGCCGGGCAGCAGTGTCTGGGCCTGAGAGGGACGGGGCAATCACTGTCGTGGTGAACCGGTGCGATGGTGGAGCACGTGGCGCACGGCACAAAGTACGCGACCACCCTCGATGGAGCAACCGCGGGACGACCTTGAGCGACCCGCACGCAGCGCCGCACGAAACACTCGCCTTCTCGATGCTCGACGCTGACGTCGTGGCGGTCAGCCCAGCCACAACCAAGCGCGTGCTCAAGAACGCTGGGCGACTCGACCGCTGGAATCGCTCACCGACGAAGAAAGGACCGGGGTTCGTCCAGCCGCTGCGCGCTCACGAGCACTGGCACGTCGTCGTCACGTATCTCAACATCAGCGGGACTTTCTACTACCCGTGCCAGCTTCTGGATGGTCACAGCCGCGTCATCGTTGCTGGGAATCCGAGAAGCCATGGCCGAACTGGACGTCGAGTGCATCGTCGAAGGGGCGCGAGAGCTGCGTCGCAGCAAAGGGCGAGCGCGCTCCTGGTCGGGCCCAGTGCATCCCTCCAGGGGTCGGAGCACAACGGGAAAAGGACTGGGGCGCCCGTCAAGCCGCCGAGGTGGTGCGCATGCGCTGTGGGGTCGCGGGAGGGGGCCGCTACTGGCTATGCTCCCCGCCGTGGCGGTGGCAACGCGCTCGTGGCGTTGGATGGTGGCGCTCCTGCTCGCGGTGGCGTGCCAGCAGCCGAACCCGCGCGGACCGCACCTCGGACCGCCGGGCCCGGCGCAGGCGCACGCGGTGGCGACGCAGAACACGCCTGGCGCCACATCCACCGGCCCTCCGCGCGAGGCGCCCTCGGTGCTGTCGGCCAGGCCCGGGTGCGCGCCCGTGGCAGCTGCGACTCACCCCGTGATCGCGGCGCACCGGGGGGGAGTAGCGCTTGGACCGGAGAACACCTTGGGGACGTTCGTCAGGGCGCTCCAGCTGGGCGTGGACCAGGTGGAGTGCGACGTCCACCTCAGCAAGGACGGCGAGCTCGTCGTCATCCACGATCCCGACGTGGCGCGCACCACCAACGGCACTGGCGAGGTCCGACGCATGACGCTCGGGGACATCCGCAAGCTGAACGCAGCAGCGAAGGTCATGGGCCATCCGGAGCAGGCTGTTCCCAACCTGGGTGAGGTGCTGAGCCTCGTCAGGGGCAAGGCGGGCGTGCAGATCGAGGTCAAGACTGCCCGAGACTCAAGCCGCTATCCTGGCATCGAGCGCAGGCTGGTCGAGGTCATCCGGAGCCATGAGATGACCCACGCCGTCCTCGTCTCCTCGTTCGACTTTCCGACGCTCCGGG
This sequence comes from Myxococcota bacterium, assembly GCA_040752415.1. GTDB lineage: Bacteria > Myxococcota > JACRCW01 > JACRCW01 > JACRCW01 > JBFMGU01. Next base: position 14,266 of record JBFMGU010000078.1, on the reverse strand, counting down.
AGATCAAGGCAGCCGACCCGTGCATTCGGACCGGCGCACTGGTCGACGCGACGTGGATGGAGACGCGGCGGGCTGCCTCGCCCGAACAGTTGGTCATGGAAATCATCCGCGACACCAGCGCCGACGACATCGTGGTGCCGGCAAGAACCGTTTCCAGGGAGTTGGTCCAGGCGGCGCACGCGCACGGGAGGAGGATCGCGGCATGGACGGTCAACACCGCCGCACGGGCAAGGACGCTGGCCAGTTGGGGCGTTGACGCCCTGATCACCGACGATCCCGCCGCGCTCAAGGACGCCCTTGGAAGATGACCGGTGGGCGTCCGCTACGCGCCACCTTGGGAGGACGGAGCCGTCCGCAGTATCCGTCCGGTAGGGCCGCATTGTCGGCGCAGTCTTACCAGGAGTCCGACTGCCAGCCTGGTGCGGGAGCAGCTCGAGGAGTTCCTGCGGCTGGCGCGTCAGGAGCACGACGGTCTGGACGCGCTCGCGGCGTGTGTGCGGGCGCGCTGGCGACGCGCGAGCGGAGAGGCCCCGCGCTCAGCCTCGTCGACGAGGACGAAGTGGAGCGCCCGAGCGGCGAAAGGGTGGGCCTCCGCGGGGGATTGAACGTGTACGCCTGGCGGGTCATCGACGGTGGTGACCGGGAACGCTCAGTCTCCGCGTGCAACCGTCGGTGCGGGCTCCGCTTGCGCGGCCTCCGTCGCCACCGCGGCACCGCGTGACAACGCCAGGATGGCGTCACGCACTTCCTGCATCAGCGGCTCGAGGTCTTCCCGGGAGCGGCTCACCGTCGGAATGGGCGCCCCAAAACGCACCGTGACCATCCGCCCGTGGCGCGCCACGAGCTGGTCAGGCGGGATGATGTCGGAGGCGCCATCAATCCACGTCGGAATGATGGTCGCGCCCAGCGCGACGGCGGTGTGGAACCCGCCCTTCTTGAACGGGGCCAGCCGACCATCCCGGCTCCGCGTTCCCTCCGGCGCAATCCACACATTCACGCCGGTGGCCAGCGTCTCCTTGGCCTTCTCCAACTGCTGGATGGCGCGCTCCCGGTTGCGGCGGTCAATGGGAATGAAGCCCGACGCCAGCAGCGCGCGACCCCACAACGGAACGCGCATCAGCTCCTGCTTGGTCACCATGCGCACGGAGCCAGGCACCGCGCCAATGATGGCCGGGATGTCCAGGAGCGAGGTGTGGTTGGACATGACCACGTGCGCGCCGCCGCGGATGAAGTGCTCGCGTCCCTCCACCGTCAGGGACGCCTCCCCGGACGTGAAGATCTTCCGCCACCACCAGTCCAGCAGCTCGTCGCAACGCTTGACGCCGCCGCGTCCCCGGTAGGTGGACCACAGGCAACGCACCGAGATGTCCAGCGTGTAGCCCAGCGTCTTGAGGAACGGCCAACGGTCCTCGTGACCGGGCCGGGTGGGAGCGTTGTGGAGGATGAGTTCCGTGTTGGCTCTCGTCGTCATCGCGGAGCGCTCCTGGGTTCTCGCCTGCGCAGGTTTCCGAGAGATGCGGATACCACGGCGCCGAAGCCGACGGGAGCAGCGCCGGCTCGAAACGCGGGTTCCGGCTCCCGCCCGGCGTGCGACCCTTGGCGTACACCGTCCAGCTCGACCTCGATCCCACGCAGCTGATGACGACGGAATGGCGCGCCTGGAGGCGGGCAGCGCGGTGGGGCCAGGCGAGGTGGACCTGGAGATCGCATGGAGGACGAAGTTCAACGAATCGCTCGAGTCGGTCTACCGCGTGAAATTCGGGGACAACTGGTACGTGTTCACACAGTTCGAGGCGATCACCGCGCGGGATGCGTTTCCATGTTTCGACGAGCCCGGCTTCAAGACGCCCTTCACCCTCTCCATCACCACTCCCGCCGGCAACCGCGTCTTCGCCAATGCGCCCGAGCAGCCGCCAACCACGCTCTCCGACGGTCGCATCCAGGTCGCCAGGCGCACGACTTCCGGACCACCGACGCGACCTGGGCCTGGGTGCAGTCGCACGTCGACGCGTCGCTGGCGCGGCTGCCGCAGACCTTTGGCGCGGCGCGGCTGCCCGGCCTCTTCGGGGGTTGGTGCTCCGAGGAGAAGGCCAGGGAGCTCGAAACCTATTTCGCGCCGCGCAAGCAGAGCACGCCCGGATTGGAGCGGGAGCTGGCGTTGACCGTCGAGAACGTGCGGCTGTGCGCCGCGAAGAAGGCGGCACACCAGGAGAGCGCGCGGAAGGTGTTCGCGAAATAGCGGCTCTTTCAGGTCCGTGTCCTTCGCCTCCGGATGCGGGTGCATCCAACCGCGTGGACCAGGTGGTGTTCTGGTCGCAGCCGGTTGTGCTCGCTGCGGGTTCCCTGCTCTACGCCCACCTTGCGGCGGCGGCGCTCACCCCGTACGCCACCGACCGCTGCGGCCAGGCCGAACCTGGGCCCGACGTCGAGGCAGGGGCTGGCGGTGTGCAAGGCGCATGTCACCGTGGCCAAGAACTACCCTGCACGAACATGAAAGGTGGCGTGGATTGTCGTGGGAGCCACGCGTCACGCGCTGGCTCAGGCCTGACCCTGCGCAATCGCCACGGTCCAGTCCAGGGGGTCGCGAGTTTGGGGGGCGGGAACGGTCGCGGATTGCACCTGCAGGAACTCGACCTCGACGCCCCGCGTGATCACCAGGTCTTCCGCGTCTTCCGGGAGCTCCAGCGGGTCGAAGGGTCGGCCGAGGATGATGCCATGGCGACGCAGTGCGGTTTGGATGTCCTGCGGCATGGCAAGGACGGGCATGATGGGCCTTCCCGCGGCAAACGAGATGTCGTCCACGGCCCGAAGGTTCTGGGGCTCGCTCATCGCCACCATCATTGGCGCCCGCGCGGTGGAGCCCCGGGTGCCCAGCGGTATCACCGCGTGACGGGCGAGGAGCTGGGAGGGCAGCATTCCCACCGTGTGCTCTGGGATCCTCAGCACATCCAGCTCCACATAAGGTACGCCGAGCTTGCGCGCCACGAGCGACAGGACGTCCCTGCTGCTCAAGAGGTTTGACGCCAGGAGCGCCTCTCCAAACTTGCAGGACCAGCGCTTCTGGTAGGCCAGCACCGACTGCAACTGGGTTGGCGTGATGCGCCGCTCCAACACGAGTTGTTCACCGAGTTTCATGGTTCCCTCCCCCCCTGGGATGGTCACGCGCGTCATGAGCACGGTGTCCAGCGCGCCCTGGGAGTCCCATCAGTGGACTTTCCGAGGAACCGCGACACCGTGCGCGATGAGATAGCGAAGCACGGACGAAGTCGCAGGCCCCGCGCGCCGACAGCCCCGGCTGGTCCGTCCCCATCAGACGACCGAGGAGCCAACGCGGCTCCGCGCGCCGCCCCTGGTGCACGTGCCGAGGACACGCTGTGAATCAGGTGACTGGGGCCCGCCTGCCGGACAACGGTTGGCGTTTGTCCGTGGAGCGTACCGGAGGGGATGCAGTCAGCGCGGGAAGGATCCCGTGCCCCAACACCGACGGCGCGAGCCGCCTTATCCGGCCTTCCGCGCCTGCACGAGCGCGTAGCACCAGTAGCCCTTCCGATGGATCTCCCACTGGTGGATCCCGGCCATCCCGATGGGAAAGTAGTTCCGCGGGATGATGCCCACCTCGACGAAGGGACGCGCCAACGGCACCAGCACGCGACACGTCCAGAGCAGCCGCTTGAGCGACTTCTCGACGTGGTGGGTGACATCGCGGATGTTCACCTCGCTGAAGCCGATCTCACGCAGGGTGCGGTCCGTGGCGTCCTTGGAGATCCACACCGCGCCGCCCCAGCATTCCCCGGAGCGCTTCACCTCGGCGGCCGCGGCGTCGTCGAGCGGATCCCGCGTCAGGAACCCATCCGCAATCAGCAGGCGGCCACCGGGCTTGAGCACGCGACACATCTCGCGCAGCGGTGGGGCCTTGTCCGGCGTGTAGATCAGGCTCTCCACCATGGTGACCACGTCAAAGGTGGCGTCGGGAAAGGGCAGGTGGTTGTAGTCCGCATTCTGGAAGGACACCCGGTCCTGCAGTCCCTCGCGCGCGGCAAGCGTCCGCGCCTGCTCCAGCTGGGACTCGCAGATGTTCACGCCGGTGACCTGAACGCCGTGCTGTCGCGCCAGCTTCAGCGCCATGCCGCCAATGCCGCACCCCGCGTCCAGGACGTGCATCCCGCGTGAGAAGCCGACGCCCTGCAGCAACTGGTCGCTCATGGCCACCAGCGACTCCTGGTGCGTGCGCACCGACGCGTCCCAGTACCCGAAGTGGATCATGTCGCTCTGGTCGAACCAGCCGATGAACTTCGCCAGCCGCGTCATGTCGTCGTAGTAGGTGGCAACACGCTCGACGTGGGCGGCGTGCGTGGAGGAGGTCTCGGTCATGCAGGCTCCGTGGCCGTCCGTCGCGTCGCGCTCCCCCCGGTTGGCGCTTCCGGCCGTCGCGTCGTCACTAGGACATTGGTCGGTCATCCACAAGCGCGGCCTTCCGGGATAGCCTGGGCGGGTGCCGAAGCTAAACCCATCGCACGTGCACGTCCTGCTGTACTGCGCCGCATTCCTGGACCTGGTGGGGTTCGGCATCGTGGCACCCATCCTTCCGCTCGCCGTCACCGCCGTCGGCGGAACCGCGGAGGACGCCGGGGTCACGCTCGCCAGCTACTCCGTGGCCCAGCTCATCATGGCGCCGTGTCTCGGAATGCTCGCGGACCGCGTGGGTCGCAGGCCGGTGGTGCTGCTCAGTCTCCTCGGCAACGCAGTGTCCATGGCGCTGCTGGGGGTGGCCATGGCGTCGTCCTCCGTGGTGGGCATGGTGGTGGCGCGGGTTCTCGCCGGAGCAACCGCCGGGAACCTGGCAACGCTGCAGCTCATCGTCGTCGACACCAGCAGCGAGCACGAACGCGCGGCGCGGCTGGGCCGCTTTGGCGCCGCAATGGGCGTGGGCATGGTGACGGGGCCGCTGCTCGGTGCGGGGCTCTCGGAGCGGGGCATCTGGGTACCCGCGGCGGCGGCTGGACTCGTGGCGTTGCTGGCCGCGCTTGCTGCACTCGTCATCCTCCCTGAGACGCGCCCCGCGCGTGATGGTGCTCCACCAGCGGCGTTCATGATTCCGCAGCGGGGTAGCGTGCACATCCTCGTCGTCATCCTGGCGGCCTATTTGTGCACGTCGCTGCTGCAGGCGGTGATGCCCCTGGTGGTCCAGCAGCGACGCGGCTGGGGTGCCGACGCAGCGGGCGTGGGGTTCGCGGTCTTCGGCGCCGTCCTGCTGGCGGTTCAGGGCGCGCTCATTGCGCCGCTCACCCGACGGTATCTTCCGCGAAGCGTGATGATCGCTGGCGCGGCGATGATGGCGGTGGGCGGGGCGGGACTGATGGCGGGGATGCACGCCGCAACGCTGCTTGCCGCGCTCGTCGTCATGGCGGCGGGGATGGGTCTGATCACGCCGCTGGCAACCGCGACGCTGGCGGCACTGACCCCCGCCGGAGAGCGCGGACGCATCCTGGGTTGGCAGCAGGTGGCGGGAACGCTGGGGCGCGTGGTGGGACCGCTCGCGGGCGGATTCCTGCTCGAGCGCCAGGGCAGTGCCGCCGCGCTGGGAGCGGTGATTCTCGTAGCGCTCACGGCGACGATCGTGCTGGTTAGGAATCGTCCCGCCACCTGTTCGCCCGCGCCAACGGCATGATAGGCGTTGTGGCGGGAGGTGTTCGCATGACGTCCCTGTTGAGCCAGGTGTCCCGCAATGATGTCCGTGCGTTGCTCGCCGCGCGCGGCCTGACCGTGGCGGAAGCCGCCGAGCAGACCGGTCTGACGACGGAAAAGCTGCAAGCGCTGCATGACAACCCGCGCCTCATCCCCGAGCCGTTGACCATCTACGCGCTGTGCATGGCGCTGCAGGTCCCCATTGAGGCGGTGGTCCGTCATGACCCCGCGGTGTCGTCGGTGCGCGCGCGGCTTGGCGGTGGTGATGGTCCGCTGCAGGTGACGGTGTGCGGCGCAGGGAACCTGGGCCACGTGTTCCTGGGGCGGCTCGGCAACCATCCCGAGGTGCGGGTGAACCTGCTGACCTCGTCGGAGGAGCGCGCGGACATGCTCCGCCGGGCCATGCAGGACGGTGTGCGGGTGCGCTCGCGTGACGGCGAGGTCGTGGGTCGGCCCCACGTGGTCACCGCCGATCCCGCGCGCGTCATCCCGGGCTCGCGCCTGGTCCTGATGTGCCTCCCGTCTTTCTGTGAGCCCGCGGTGCTCGCGCGCATCGTCCCACACCTCGACGACGGTGCGCTGGTGGGTTCCATCCCCGGCCCAGGCGGTGTCCACTGGGCGGCACGTCGCGCGCTGGAGGCGGCGGGAAAGCGCGCCACGGTCTTTGGTCTGGCGAGCATTCCGTGGATGTGCAAGCTCGACGAGCCCGGTCGGTCCGTGCGCGTGCTGGGCACCAAGACCATCACCGGCCTGGCCACCGCCGACCGCGAGAACGCAGCCCTGGCCAGCGACCTCATGGCGCTGCTGGTGGGCTTTCCCGTCATCGACATCGGCAACTTCCTGCAGATCATCTTCAATCCCGGCAACCAGCTCCTCCACCCGGGCCTGATGTTCGACCTCTTTGCCAACTGGGACGCAACGCCGCTGCCCGAGCCGCCGCTCTTCTACGAGTCCGCCACGTCGGAGGGCGCCGCGGTGGTGGCGGCCATGGGAGAGGAGATCCTGGCCATGCGCGCGGCCATTGAAGCGGCGCGGCCGGACTTCGACCTCACCGCGGTGCTGCCCGTGGACCTGGCCATTCGGGCCGCGTACAGCTCGGACATCGCGGACCACTCCTCGCTGCAGCGCATCCTGGCCAGCAATCGCGCCTACGCGGGCATCCGCACGCCCATGCTGAAGGTTGATGGCGGGTACGTCCCCAACTGGGGCAGCCGCTTCTTTCTTGAGGACATTCCCTTTGGACTGGTGGTGCTGCGCGGGATCGCCGAGCTGGCCGACGTGCGCACGCCGATGATTGACAAGGTCCTCACCTGGGCGCAGGAGCGCATGGGCAAGCGGTACCTCGTGGATGGTCGACTCTCCGGCCCAGACGTGGCGGAGTCGGGAGCGCCGCAGCGTCACGGGTTCCGTACCCTGAACCAACTCCTCGACGGAGAAGCCACCGCCCATGCCGGTTGACTTCGAGGTTCCCGAGCGCATCCACCGCTACCGCTTCTCGTGCGAGGACCGCTCCCTCGTGCAGGCGCCGTTCGACCGCCTCATCAACCGCCCGCTCCTCTCACGCACGCCGCGCGAACTCAATCCCAACGTCCTCACCTTCACCGGGCACGCCGCGGCGGTGTTCGTTTTTCTCCTGCTCGCCGCCATCACCAACGCCGCCATTTCCGACGTGACGCTTCGCCTGGTGGCGTTGTGCTCGGCGCTGCTGCTCTTCCTGTACTGCATCACCGACAGCATGGACGGCCTGCAGGCGCGACGCATTGGCGTGTCAAATCCGCTGGGCGACTTCTATGACCACGGTCTGGATGCCTTCGCGGGATTTAGCATTCCGCTGGGCGGCTTCGCGGCGTACGGGGCCACGGCCAATGAGTGCATGGTGCTGGCAGTCGCGTTCTCGCTGGGGTGGTGGTCCAACAACCTGGATCGTCGTCGGACCAACAGCCTGGTGCTGCCGCCGTTCGGTGCCATGGAGGGAAACTTCCTCGCCATCGTGGTGCACCTGGCCACCGTGGTGGCGGGTGGCGCGCTTTGGCGTGCGCGGGTGGGCAGTGTGGGCGCCGCGGACGTGCTCACGGTGGTTGCGGCACTCGGTTATGCGGCGGTTGGCGTCGAGGCGTTGGTCAAGGTGGGCAGGGAGCGCCGGAACGTGCTGGGTATTGGCGTGAACGTCGCGCTGGTATGCGCCTGGCACCTGCAAGCGCAGAGCATGGGTGGAGTGCCGGGCGCGCCTTTGCTTGGGCCGGTGGTGCTGTGCCTGGTGGCGGTGAAGCACAACTGGGACATCCTGCGCAACATCCTCTTCGGCACGCGTTACCGCGGGTGGGATCTGCAACTGACCGCGCTTCTCGTCGGATGGAACGTCACGCTGCACCTGCCGGGTGGGTACGAGGTGCAGACCACGGTGGCCGCGGGCGTGTTGGTGATGGTGGCACTCAAGCTGGGGTGGCAGCTGATGCACAGCACGCGGTTTGCCGTCGGGACGCTGGGCCTGGGGCTGCTGGTGCTGACGCCGGAGCAGCGACGACGGGATCCTGCTGCGGTGGCGAACATCCCCGTCGCCCCGGAGCGGGCCGCCAAGGCGCGCACGCCCGTGGACCACCTCGAGTAGTTGCCCACCATGTCGGCGCGCGGTTCAACACAGGATCCGCTTCACGGGTGCGTGGTGACCCTGGACCGTCACAGCGCGCCGCGTGTGCTGTACTCCGGTGAGCGCTTCGTCGAGGTGCACCTGCCGCCGGGCACGCGCGTGGTCTATCCGAAGCCGCCGCTGGCGGGACTGAAGGATCCCGACGCCGCCATCCGGTACGCGCTCAACCACCCCCACGGCAGCGACCCGCTCCACGCGCTGCTGCGCCCGGGGATGAAGGTGGTCATTGCGCTGGATGACAACTCCATGCCGCTGCCGGCCATGCGGGGACCCGACGTGCGCGAGCGCATCATCACGATTGTCCTCGAGGTGCTGGCGCAGCACGGCGTGGACGACGTGGAAATCATCCTTGCCACGTGTCTTCACCGGAAGCTCACCGAGCCGGAGATCCGCGGGCTGGTGGGCGACAGGATCTTCAACGCCTACTGGCCGGACCGCCTCCACAACCACGACCCCGAGGCGCCCGACGCGATGAAGCTCGTGGGGGAGACAGAGCTCGGCGAGCGCGTGGTGCTCAACCGCAAGGCGGTGGAGAGCGACCTCATCATCTACGCGAACCTCAACCTGGTGGCGATGGACGGCGGCCACAAGTCCGTGGCGGTGGGCCTGTGTGGCTACGAGAGCCTCAAGCCGCACCACAACCCGCGCGTGATGCGCCAGTGCCACAGCTACATGGATCCCGCGTCGAGCGAGCTGCACACCGTCGTGGACCGCATGGGCCGCGTGGCCAACACGCACCTCAATGTCTTCACCATCGAGACGACGATCAACAACCGCGCCTATGATTCGTCGCTGGCCTTCCTGGCCAAGAACGAGGACGACCTCACCGCGACCGAGCGCCTCGCGCTCAAGAGCCTGCTCTTCTCGTTGGACCGCATGCCGGAGCGGGCGCGCGGAGCGTTGTTTCACAGTCTGGTGGCGCCGTACGAGATGACCGGTGTGTTCGCGGGGAGCACGGAGGCGGTCCACCCGCACACGGTCCGACGGACCTTCGACCAGTACCTGGTGCCGGTGCACGGACAGGCGGACATCCTCATTGCCGGCATTCCGTTTCTGGGGCCCTACAACGTCAACGCATTCCTGAACCCGCTGCTCGTGCAGGTCATGGCGCAGGGGTACATCTTCAACCTGTACCGGGGTCAGCCGGTGGTGAAGAAGGGCGGCACGCTCATCATCACGCACCCGTGCACGGACCGCTTCGACCCCTATCACGCACCCTACGTCGAGTTCGTGCACCGGCTGCTGCCCGAGACGCGCGACGCGCTGGAGCTGCACCGCAGGTACGAAGAAGCGTTCGCCACGAATCCGGCCTATCTCAAGCTATACCGCGAAGGCCACGCGTTCCATCCCGCGCACCCGTTCTTCATGTGGTACTGGGGCGAGGCGGGACGTCAGTGGCTGGGGCGGGTCATCGTCGTGGGAGCCGACAACGCGTACATCCCGCGGCTGCTGGGGTACGAGACCGCGCGGACCATGGCCGAGGCAATCGAGATGGCGAAGGACACCGCACCGCGTTCACCGCAGATCACGTTGTTGCACCTCCCGCCCATCCTGCAGGCTGACGTCAGCGTGTAGCCCTCCGTCGCAAGACAGAAGTCCCCTCCGCACCCGTGACGACGTGGATGCGGAGGGGACCATGTTGCACCCTCGTTACCAGCGGGCCGGCTCACCGCTGCCATTGACGGGCACCGGCGCGGGCTTCTCGCCGTCACCCTCCAGCTTGCGGGTCACCGCGCTGGCCAGGCTCGCCACCTGCTTGCCCACCGCGTCGGCCACCTGCAGCGTCCGCGGGCTCGCCCCGGCGAAGAATCCGTCCACCGTCTGCGAGATGCCCATGCCGTTCATCAGGGCCTGCGTCATGCGGCTGACGTCCTCCGGCGTGCCGAACACCTGCGCGTGCACCTTCCCGAGCAGGTTGACGGTGGCGCGCGCCGCCTCGATGCGGACCTCCGCCTCCTTGGTGATGCGCAGCTGCGCCAGCTCGAACTCCTGCGCCGCCTTGCCGTGCTGCTCGCGGGCTTCCAGCTCCATCTTCAGCACCTCATCCACCCTCCTGCGCTCCACCTCCACCTTCTGCCGCTCCACCTCGACGGGAACCAGCGCCGCGGCCTTCTCACCTTCCGCGCGGGCCCGTGCCGCGTCCGCCTCCGCCTGCGCGCGACGGGTGATGGCCTCCGCGTCGGCTTCCGCCGCGGCCTTGTGCGCCGCCGCTTCACGCTCCAGCCGGTAGGCCTCCGCATCCGCCGAACGCTGCGCCTCCACGAACTTCCTCTCCGCTTCGGCCTCCGCGGTGATGATCTGCTTGCGCTTGTCGCGCTCCGCGGCGGCCTCCACCTCCACCGTCTTCACCAGCTGCCTCTCGCGCTCACGCAGGGCTTCCGCCTGGGCCAGCGCAGCCTCCTTGGCGGCCCGCTCGGCTTCCGCCTGGGCCACCGCCTCCTGCTTCTTCCGCTCCGCCACCTCCACCGCCATCTGCTGCTCCCGCAGCGCCACCTCGATGGCCTGCTGCTTGGCCACCGCGGCCAGCTCGACGGCGCGCTGCGCCTCGATCTGCTTCTCCTGCGCCTCGCGGCTCTTGGCCGCCTGCACCTTGGCCAGCTCCGCGCGCTGCGCGGCCTCCGTCTCCGCCTGCATGCGCTCCAGCTCGACGAGCTTCTTGCGCGCCTCCACGTCCTGCAGCTTGCGGTGCTGCTCACCCAGGCGTTCCAGCTTGTTGCGCTCGGTGAGCTGCTGCTGCGTGATCTCCGCGATGGTGCGCTTGCCCTGCGCGTCGAAGATGTTGTCGTCGCGGAGCATGCGCGGGTCGGTCTGGTCCAGCTTGCTGATGGTGGCGGTCTCCAGCGTGAGCCCGTTGTGGCTGAGGTCGGGCGCCACGATGTGCGTCACCTGCTCCATGAACTTGTCACGCTCCGTGTTGAGCTCCTCCAGCGTCTTGGTGGCGGCCACGGTGCGCAGCGCGCTCACCAGCTTGTCTTCCACCAGCCCGCGCACGAACCGCGCGTCACCCATGTGATCCCCAAAGGAGCGTGCCGCGCTCCGGATGGATTCCTCGTCGGGCTGCACGCGGACGAAGAACTCCGCCCGCACGTCGGCGCGGAGCTTGTCCTTGGTGATGAGCGCGTCGCCGCCTTCCCGGCTGACTTCCAGCCGCAGGGTCTGCAGGGAGATGCGCACGATCTGGTGCACCACGGGGATGATGAGCGCGCCACCGTCCTTGATGACGCGCATCCCGCCCATGCCGGTGCGCACCAGCGCTTCACTGGCCTTGGTCTTCACGTACAGCCTGGTGACAATGAGCAGCATCCCGGTGACGACGGCCAGCAGCACACCGCTGAGGGTCATGATGGTGGCGGACAGGGTGGACAGCGGAATGCCCGCAACGCCGGCGACAATGGGCCCGGCAATCAGGGCAACGGCAAACAACAGCAACAACGTGATGGCTCCCATGTTCTCCTCCTCTTTCCACGCGTGGTTGGACTGCGTTCAGGACCGGCTGCTGACGTCGGGCGGGAGCTCCGCCACGGCGTAGGTGTTGCTCTTGACGTCGTGATCAATCACCAGGACTTCGCCTCCCTTGGGGAGCTCCTCCCCGTTCGTGCGACAACGGATCTGGTGCAGGTTCCCCTCGTGGTCCCGCACCTGGGCCAACCCGCTGGACGGGCCGGCTGGAAGCACCAGCGTCCCGGAGCGCCCGACGAGATCCCCGCGCGTCACGCGGTAGGTCTCCGACGTGGGCATCACCCTCCCGACGAGCCGCGCCACCTGGCCGGTGAGCAGCGCGCTGGCGCACGTGGCCACCGCCACGCTGATGGGCCCGAACACGCCGGGCGCGCCGAGCACCGGGGCGAGCAGCGCGTTGGCGAGCAGGCCCGTGCTCCCAAAGAGCAACCCGCCCGTCATCACCACCAGCGTCAGTGGCACACGTCCCACGCCCAGCGCGTTGGCCACACGCCAGCGGGTGCGCTGCACCAGGCTCGCCACGTCGAGCGCATGGACCGCGTCGGCGTCGGTGTCGGCCTCCGTGTCCGGGTCAGCGTCAGCGTCGGCGTCCGCTTCCGCGTGGCCGTCGTCGAGCCCCGCGCCCCAGGCCAGGCCCAGCAGCATCAGCAGTGAGGTGGCAATGGGGATGTGGAAGATCAGGTTGTGCCAGGCCAGGAGCGATTCCATGGTCCTCACCTCCCTGCGCCGGGTGGGCGCGTTTGCCAGGCTTCCAAGCGAGGCGCGTGCCACGAGGAGGCTCGGCGTGGAGGCCAGGGGATCCAGGCACTTGGGAAGGTGCGAACGGGCACCCCCCGGCGAGCTGCCTGGGCAGGACGCGCCACCTGGTGCAGACTGCACACCGGCTCTTGACCAGGAGGAAGTCCGTGGACGTGAGCGAGGAGACCCTGGAAGCGGCGCGGGTCATGTTGCGCAACCCCTTCGAGGTGGACCCGGCCCGACGCCACAAGGCGGCAGCCCGGTTGGCCGCGTTGGACGTCGACGCCGCGCTCGGCACATTGACCCACCGCACCCGGCACGAGGACGCCGACCGGCTGGCGCTGGCCTGGACGCTCCAGCAGATGGAGTCCGTCGCGGGGAAGCCGGCCGCGCCGCCAGTGCTCAAGCACCTCAAGCCGCGTCGGGTGATGCACGTGCGGATTGCCGCGGCCGCGGTGCGCTGTCACCGGCAGCTGCTGACGCTGCAGGGGCAGTCCGCGACGATGGGGCGACTGCGCGAGGAGGTGTGGGGCGCGTGTTTTGGTCCGTCGCTCGAGGTCACCGAGCGCCTGGAGCGCGTCATCCGCGACCACGACGTGCTCATCCAGGGTGAGACCGGGACGGGCAAGGAGACGGTGGCCAGCGCGGTGCTGGCGGCCATTCCCGGTCCCGGCCTCGACGCCGCGCCGCAGGGCACGGTCAACGCGGCGGCGCTCCCCGAGACGCTGGTGGAGAGCGAGCTGTTCGGGCACATCCGCGGCGCGTTCACCGGGGCCACGCGGGACCGGCCTGGTCGCATCCGTGGCGCCGACGGTGGCGGGTTCTTCCTGGACGAGGTGGGCGACCTGCCCATGACCACACAGTCCAAGCTGCTGCGACTCATCGAAGCGGACGAGGTGGTGCCGGTGGGCAGCGACGTGAGCCACCGCGTGGACGTGCGCTTCGTGGCGGCCACGCACCATGACCTGCCGCGCATGGTGGAGCGCGGGACGTTCCGTCGGGACCTGTACGAGCGCATTGCCGGGTGCATCATCCGCGTGCCCGCGCTCAGGGAGCGCCCCGAGGACATTGTTCCCATTGGCATGCAGTTCGTGTCGCGGTGGTTGGGTGAGGGCCTGCAGGAGAAGCAGGGAGAACAGATCCTGTCCTGGCTCCACTCCGACGAGACGCGCCAGCATCCCTGGCCCGGCAACGTGCGTGAGCTCAACAATGCGCTGCGCAACATGATGCTGGGATTGCCGCCGTGGCCCACGCGCTCCCTGGGCCCGCTGCCGACGAGCGGCGGGACCGCGGTGCCCGTCGAGATCCTGCAGGGCCGCGCCACGCTGGCGCAGGTGCAGGACTGGTACACCCGTCGGGTCATGGACGGCTGCGGGGGAAACCACGCGCAGGCGGCGCGCACGCTGGGCGTGGACCGCTCGACGCTACGTCGGCGCGCGCGGCGGCGTCCGCAGTCCTTGCCTGCGTCAGGATGAGCACCGGGATCCAGCGTCGTTTCGGGAGAGCCGCACCCGAACGGGTTTGAACGGCAGGTGCTCAAGCCGCTTCCGCACTGGGCACTTCAGGGGCGGCGTCAGAGCAAGATGCCCAGTGGGGTTGCAGACGTCGTGAGCGGACCACGACCTGGAGTGCGGCGGGCCCTCGCCGCCCTGGCCAGCGCCGAGCGCGTTCACAACGGGCCGAACAGCCCTGGGGCTCAATGACGTCGGGCGAGGCTCTGCCTCGTGGCGCGTGGAC
>JBFMGU010000077.1:0-40902 GCA_040752415.1 Myxococcota bacterium | reverse complement strand
GCGCAGCGCCTCGGCGGCTTTGCGGGCCGCGGCCTCCTGCGGAGTCTCGTCGGGGTGGGGCGCGCCCTCCCACTGCCCTTCCGCGGGCTCCTGCCATTCTTCCGTCGGGAGGCGCTCCTCCCAGACCTCCGGCGCTTCCGCTTCCACAAAACTCTCGACGAGCTGATTGCTCACCCCTAGCACCAGCAGGTTGGCCGGAGCCACGATGAACAGGAGCACGTACAGCGCCAGCGCGCCCACCGAGGTGCCCTCGAGGACCTCGTGCGGACTGAGGACGGGGAAATGGATCTCGCCCTTGGCGGCGGCCATGGCACGGTAGGCCAGCTTCACCGCGGTGGCGTAGAGCAGAACCGCCACCAGGACGCGCAGGCGGCCAATGGGAACGCTGTCCAGCACCGCGTACAGCCCCAGCGTGATGAGCCCGGTGACGGAGAAGATGCTGCGAATCAGCGGGCGCAGGTAGGTGGCGGGTCCGGGCGGCGTCCCCACCCGACGCGACAAACGCGCCTGGCATCCCGGGCAGACATCCTGGCCCGGCCCAGTGGCGTGGTGCGGGTCCCAGTACCCGCAGCGTTGGCAATGCACTTCCATCAACGCCTCCCAGTGTCCCCGAAGCGCAAGCGCGCGCGCAGCATGGAAAGACAACGCCCCCGTCGGCAAGGGGCACCGGCGGGGGCGTCATCTTCAAGCGCGTGATCTCAGCGCGGGATCACGGCTCCATGAACTTCTCGTAGATCTCCTTCACCAGCTTGGGATCCACGAACGGGTTGCGCGGGTTGGCGCCCGTCCACGACGGGGTGTTGGTGGGCCGCCACAGGAAGTCCGGGGGCTGCGTGCCGCCCGTCCACCCGCTGTTGACGACCTTGCCGCTGGGGTCCTGCTCCAGCCAGTACTTGTAGGTGGTGCCCCAGCTCGTGGACGTGCCGAGCAGCACCTCCATCTCGTACTGCACGATCTTGTTCTGCGGGTTGGCCGGCCCGTTGTGACCCGGCTCCTTGGGCACCGCGTCGCCCTTGACCTCGTTGGCGCCCTTCAGCGTGGCCTTCCAGAAGTTGTAGTTCCACACGTGGTCGCCGGAGTCGCGGTCCATGACGGCGGGACGCTTGTCCTCACCCAGCCACTTCAGCAGGGTGTTGTGGAAGAGCGCCGGCTCCATGTCCATCTTGTCTTCCCGGGCCAGGTGCTTGACGTCGGCGGCCTTCACCGTGACCTCGGTGCCGTCCATCTTGCGGAACTTGAGGTCCTTCTCCACCTTGTTCAGCACCATGAAGTCGCCGTCCCAGCGCCACATGTCCTTGGTGCGGAACTCCACGTCGTCATTGAGCAGCTTGCCGTGCATCTGCTCCCCGTTCTTGAGCACCACGATGTCCGGCTTGTCGTCGAAGCGGTTGCCCTCGAAGTCGGTGCCGCCGCCCTGGCTGTTGGCAATGACGGTGAGCAGGCCCAGCATGTCCTGCTTGGTGAACTTCACGCCGTCGATCTCCACCTCGTTCTTCATCGGCTCCTTGAAGAGCACGCCGGCCAGGGCCACCTGGTCGCAGTAGCCCCACCAGCCAATGGACATGCTGCCGTCCACCTTCCCGTCGCTGCCGGAGTGCGTGTAGTAGACCTGCTTGGCCTCGTCGGCGCTGAGCTTGGTGCCGTCGGCCTTGAAGAACTCAAAGCTCTTGTTGCCCTGCGCGTCGCGGATCTCCTTGCGGGTCAGCGTCTCGGTGCCGAGCTTGGGGGTGAGCTGGCTGCGGCTGCCCACCGCGGCGAACTGGCCGTGGCTGTCAATGAAGTCCACCTTGACGCCGTCGGTGATCTTGCCGTCGCCGTCAAAGTCCACACCGGTGGTCTTCTCCGCGTTGGCCTCGCTCAGCGAGCTGTTGGGCGCGAAGTGGCCCTTCTCGCCGCGGTCGCCCACCAGCCAGGTCAGCATGGGCTTGCGCTCGAACTCCAGCGCCTTGGCCTTGTCGGCCATGCCGCGCGCGCTGAGCAGCTTGTCCAGCTTGGAGAGCGGGCCTTCCTTGGCCCAGAGGTTGGTGGAGGGGTTGCCGGCCTGGTCCATGTCGCCGGAGCCGGCGGACGGCCAGTACGTGGTGGTCCACGCCGGGCTGTCGGCGCCCATGGCGCGCTCCTCGAACTTCGCCGCGTCGCGGCCCATGGCGGTCTCACGCAGGTCGCTGAGCGTGTCGCTGTCGGCGTCCTTGGCGTCGTAGCCGGCCGCGGGGGAACGCTTGCCCGCCGCGAGCAGCCGCTCGATCTCGCCGTCCACCGCGCGCGGGTCCTGGCCCTGGGCCAGCGCCTTCAGCTTGCCGGCGTACTCGGCAAACAGGCTCATGGCCTTCTCGGGCGTGTTGAAGTCGCTGGCGCGCGCGCCAATCTCCGCGCTGAAGGTGTCCGCGACCTTCTTGAAGTCGGTGATGGTGCCCACGCGGTCGGAGGCCGGGCGCGTCTCAACGGTGCCGCCGGTTCCGCCCGTCCCACCCGTGCCGCCGGTGGAGATGCCCAGCAGCTCGCTGAGCTGGGTCTTGGCGTCGGCGTCGAACTTGTCACCCACGTTCTTGAGGATGGCCTTGAGGTCGGTCTTCTCCCGCCCGCTGATGAGGCCGTCCTTGTTGGCCTGGTCGATCAGCTTCTGGACCTCATCCTTGGTGACCTTGTTGTCCGCCAGCATGCCCGCGAAGGCGTCCCGCAGACCCTTGTTGCGAATGGTGAAGCCGCTCATTCTCTCCCTCCGTCCCGCACCGGTGTGGTGTCTCGTCTCAAGAAGCCAAGGGTCACTGAAAACCTGTTCAGTACCCTGTCGAATCCCAGGTAATCAGCTCAGGACCCTAGGCATCGGCCCTTCGCCCGAGCAACCTGTGGGACAGGAGGGGATGACGTGGCGCGTCAGAAACGGGCGCGGGCGGAGCCCGGGAGCGCCCCGGTGACGACGGAGAAGCCGTCACTTCACGTGGCTGAACAGCGGCTTGCCGGTGCGACGGTTGGAGAAGCGGAACGCGCTGGGAGAGATCTCCAGGCCCCTCACGGGCTCACCACCCTTGCGCTTGATCTCCCAGGGTCCCTTCACGGTGAAGATGATCTCCAGGCCCAGCTGCCCGGTGCGGACCAGGCGCTTGACGTCGGAGGCCATGAGCGTGTCGTCGGAGAGCGTGCCTTCCACCGGGACGCGGCTGACCACCACGTTCCCGTCCTTGTCCAGCTTCTGCGGCTTGGCAAAGGTGAGCGCCACGCCGCTGCCGCCGTCGAAGATGGGGGTGATGAGCACGGCGCCCTTGCCGGGGGAGGCGTCCAGCGGCTCCAGCAGGCGCTCCAGCCCAACGTTGCCGAGGTTCAGGTAGAGCGTCTTGCCCTTGAAGGCGGCCTGGGCCGTCTTGGCGCGCTTGTCACAGTCCTGCTGCTCCAGCGGGTCGGTGGCGTGGCAGGGCGCGGTGTACGCATCCAGCAGCTTCTGCAGGCTCTCCACCTCGGTTGCCTTGGCCTTGGCGGCGTCAAAAGCGTCGGTGGCGAGGAGGGTCAGCAGGCCGAGGGAAAGGGCAAGTCGGGTCATGAGCCCACTATGCCATCACCGCGGGCCCGTGTGCTCGTGTCGTCAGCGCCAACGCTCGGAGCTCACAGCAGGTCTTCGCGGCCCTTCTTCTTGAGCTGCTCCAAGACGGTCTTGACGTCCTGCGCGCGGTCCTTGGGGATGACCAGCAGCGCGTCCTTGGTGTCGATCACCATGAGGCCGCCCAGTCCCACGCCGGCCACCAGGCGCCCCGCGCGGGAATCCACCACGCAATCCCGACACCCATCCAGCAGCGCCGTGCCGCGCACCAGGTTGCCGTGCTCGTCGACGCCCAGCACCTCCGGCAGCGCCGCAAAGCTCCCCACGTCGGACCAGCCGAACGTGGAGGGCACCACCGCCAGGTCCTTCTCCTTCTCCATCACGCCGTAGTCGATGCTCTGCGAGGGCATGCGCGGGTACAGCTCGGCGAGGCGCGCGTCGTAACCGGGCGTCCCAATGTTCTCCCCCAGCGCCATCAACGACGTGTACAGCTCCGGCATGTGCTTCTGCATGGCGGCCAGCATCTGCCGCGCGCTGAAGACGAAGATGCCCGCGTTCCAGAGGTAGTCACCGCTGGCCAGGTACTTCTGCGCGGTGGCCAGGTCCGGCTTCTCGACGAACCGCTCCACGCGGTGCACCGCCATCCCCGCGCCCACCTCCAACGACTTGCCGGTCTGGATGTAGCCGTAGCCGGTCTCGGGACGGGAGGGGCGGATGCCCAGCGTGGTGATGAAGCCCGCCTTGGCCGCGGCCTCCGCGCGCGCCAGGTGGCGACAGAAATCCGCGGCGTCGGACACGTGCGCGTCGGAGGGGAGCACGCAGACCACGGCATCCGGGTCTTCACGCAGGAGGTGGATGCAGGCGAGGCCAATGCACGGCGCGGTGTTGCGCCCCACCGGCTCGACGAGGATGTGGCTGCGCGGCAGCTCAGGAAGCTCCTTGCGGACCGCGTCGGCGTGCACGGTGCCGCACACCACCCACTGCGTGGCAAACGGCGTCAGCGACACGAGCCGCTCGGCGGTTTCCCGGATCATGGTCCGGTCCGACGTGATGGCCAACAGCTGCTTGGGAGTCACACGACGGGAGAGCGGCCAGAAACGCGTTCCGCTTCCGCCCGCCATGATCACGCTGTGCAGGGACATGTCTTTCCGTCTCGCTTTCCGCTGGAAGTGGGGTTCCCCGGATTGGTTGCCCGGGTCGACTCAAAGGTTCCGGAAGAAGCGGTGCCCCGTCTTGCTGCTCAGATCCGGGGTCAACACCATGGCACCGGTGGGAGGAACCTCCACATTGAGCGTGCCGGCGCGCACCGAGCAGCTCTCGCCGCCCATGAGGTCCCGCAGCGGCAGTCCGTCGGGGAGCTCGGCCACCGGGAGGAACAGCAGGCGCTGTTGCGGACGGTAGGCGCGGTTGAAGACCGCAATCACCGTCTCCCGCGGGTCCACGCGCGTGCGGGCAAAGGCGAGCACGTCCTCCTCACCCGGCGGCGTGATGTCAATGAAGTCTCCCTTGGAGAGCGCGGGGTACTCCTGCTTGAGCTTGCCCAGGTGGCGGTGGTGACCGAGCAGCTCCTGGTCCCAGGTGGACTCATCCCATTCATAGGGAAGCTGGCTGTCCTTGGGCACCTTGCCGCCCAGCCCCACCTCCTCGCCGTAGTAGATGGTGGCGGTGCCCGGCAGCGCGTACTTCAACGTGATGGCCAGCTTCACGCGGGCATTGTCGCCCTTGAGCGCGGTGCCCACGCGCTGGGTGTCATGCGAGGAGAGGAAGGTCCAGGAGCGGTTGAGCGCGTCGCGGCCGTAGCGCGTGGCCTGGTCGGTGAGGATGCGCGCCAGCTGCGCCGCGGGGATGCGCCCCTGCATGAAGGCCACCACGCCTTCCCGCAGGTAGCGGTTGACCACGCCGTCCAGCAGGCCGTCCTTCACGAAGCGGTCGGCAAACCCGCGTACATCCCCGACGATGAACTTCTGCTCCCCGCCGGTGCGCGCGCTGAGCGTGATCTCGCGCAGGATCTTGTAGCCCAGCTCGTCGGCACGGTGCAGACGCCAGCCCACCGCGCCCATCTCCAGCCAGTGGTGCACCACGGAACGGTCGCCGGTGAACAGGCGCCTGCGCAGCTCATGGTTCTGCAGGTTGAGCTCCGGGTGCTGCGCCTCCCCGTGGAATGACGCGTAACCCTCCTCCACCTCGGGAGTGAAGTGGAAGAAGCTGCGCGTGCGCTCACTGGGGTCCAGGCGCGCGTCCTCCTCCTGCTGCCGACGTCCCGTCACGAACCACGGGTGCTCCAGGCCCACGTACCCGAACACGCCGTCCAGGATGATGCCGATGTTGGACAGCCGCGCCACGCGCACCAGCTCCTGGAAGTCCTCCACCGTGCCCAGCGCGGGGTCCACGTCCATGAAGTCAATGGTGCCGTACTTGTCGGCGCGCAGCGCGCGGAAGATGGGCGTGAGCGAGAGGCCCGTCACCGAGAGGCTGCGCAGGTGCGGGATGGCCTCGGTGATGCCACGCAGGTCGCCGCCGAAATGCGCCTGCGCGTCGTCACCCTGCGCGGTGCTGACGCCGCGACGCTGGTACGCCTCACCCTTGAGCTTGTCCGGGCGCGCCACGCCGCCGCCAATGCGGAAGCGGTCGGGCACGATCTCGTAGACCACCGCGGGGACCTGCGGGGCGTAGGTCATGGCGTGCTCCCCGCGGCGGGCGTGGTGGCCGGCGGATTCTCGACGGGCGCGGGCGCCACGGCAGCGGGCGCGGCAGGCGCGGGCGTGGGCGCAGCGGCGGGCAGGGTGGCCTTCTTCTGCTTCCACAGCGTCTCGCTGCGCAGCTTGATGGCCTTCAGGCCCGCCAGCATGCTGGTGACGTTCACGCCCACGGTGATGGTCTGCTGGTCGTCCTCGAAGCGGCTGGCCATCGACGAGAAATTGCGCGTCACGCCGCCGTAGTACACCCGCGTACGCTCGGGGGAGACGCTGACGAGCTTGTACTCGTACTCGCTGCCTTTGATGTCGCCGCTGACGTGCTCCACCTTGATGGTGTGGTCCGCTTCCCGAGGTGACCAGCGCAGCGTGTAGCTGGTGTCCATGAACGGCGTGTCCAGCACGTAGCTCACCGCCTTGGCCATGGGACCCTCCTGGCGCACGCTGATGCGCTTCACGCGCGGCATGAACTGGCTGAACTTCTCCTGGGAGTTGAGGACTTCCCAGACCTGGGCCAGGGGCGCTTCCACGTCGGCAATGGCGAGCACGCGCTTGAACTTGCCGGCCTCACTCTGCTCCACGCGCACCACCGGTCCGCCGCGCAGCAGGTCGGTGAGCTCATCCGCGGCCACGCCGCCGGCCGCGCCAAGCACCGCCGCCACGACGAGCAGGGGGAACGAGAACCTGGAGTTGGGCATGGGCTTCCTCCCGTGGCCCACCGGGCCGGAGCGGGCCGAGGGGCGGGCGGGTCATACACCCAAAGCTGGCGGTGAACAGCCTGCGCAGGCTCACTTGGCCTTGCGGCGCTGGTCCACCTCGTTCTTGATGGCCTTCAGCTTCTCGTTGGCAGGCTCGAACATCAGCGCGGTCTGCAGGTCCTTGAAGGCGCCTTCCCAGTTGTTCTGCGCCATCTTGGTCTGCGCCTGAAGGAAGAGCGCCTTGGCCTTGGGCGTCTGGCACACCTCCCGCTCCGCCTTCTCCGCCTGCTTCTGCGCTTCCTCGCTGGCCTCGTTGTAGCGGAGCTTCTGCGCGCGCTGCGGGCCGTTGATGTCCTGCGTGTAGATCTTCCGCTTGGGCGCGTCGCGCAGGACGTTGTAGGCCTCGGTGATGCGCTTGTAGATCTTGTTGACGGCGTCACGCAGCGCCACGTCGGTCAGGTGATAGAACTTGTCCGGATGCAGTGACCGGCTCTGGTCATAGTAGCTGCGCTTGATGTCCGCCGGCGTGCAATCCTGGGGCAGGTTGAGGATCTCGTAGTAATCCATCCCGTCAATGTTGACGGCGAGCTGCTTGAGGACCGGCCAGAACTGCTCCTCGGTGTAATCCGCCATGGTGTGTTCCCGTCATGCTCAGGCGGGCGCCAGCTCGGCACCCTCACCTTCGCCCTTGTGCTCCGCCAGCTTGGTGGCAGCGTTGCGCTCCGCGCTCTTCTGGATTTCCGCCTCGGACAGACCGGAGGACAGGCTGATGGTGGTGCTGGCCGCCTGGCCGGTCTCCTGGTCCTTGGCGCTGACCCGCACGATCCCGTCCGTGTCGATCTCGAAGGTGACCTCCACCTTGACGTCGCCACGCCGCGCCGGCCGCAACCCCGCGAACTCGAACTCACCGAGCAGCGTGCACTCCTTCGCCAGGCGGCTCTCACCCTGGTAGATGCGGATGTTCACCTTGTCCTGCCCGTCGCGGACGGTGGTGAAGGTGCGCGTGCGGTCAATGGGGATGGGCGTGTTGCGGTCAATGATGGCTTCCGTGTAGCCGCCCACCGTGCCCAGGCGCAGCGTCATGGGCGTGACGTCCAGGAGGAAGCTGCTGGTCTTGCTGTCAAGCAGCGCGTGCGCCTGGATGGCCGCGCCCATGCACACCACCAGGTCCGGGTTGATGTTGGTGTTGGGCTCACGCTGGAAGTAGTGGCGCACACTGTTGCGGATGATGGGCAGGCGCGTGGGGCCGCCCACCAGGATGACGCCGTCAATGTCCGCCGCGGTGAGGCGCGCCGTCTGCAGCGCTTCGTCGCAGACCTTGAAGGTGCGCTGCACCAGGTCCATCACCATGTGATTGAACTGCTGGCGGGTGAGCTGCATCTCCAGGTCGTAGCTCATGCCTTCCGCGTCGGTGAACACCAGCGGCACGTGGATGTCCGCGGTGTCCGCCTCACTGAAGGTGTTCTTGGCCTTCTCCGCGGCGTCCTTGCACTTCTGCAGCGCGTAGCGGTCCTGCGCCAGGTCCACGTTGTACTGCTGCTTGAACGCGGCGAGCATCCACTGCAGCACGCGGTCGTCGAAGTCGTCGCCGCCCAGGTAGGTGTCGCCGGCGGTGGCCAGCACCTCGAACACGTCCTGGCCGATCTCCAGGATGGACACGTCGAACGTGCCGCCGCCGAGGTCATAGATGACCACGCGCTGGTTGACGTTGTTGCCAAAGCCGTAGGCCAGCGCGGCGGCGGTGGGCTCATTGAGGATGCGCAGCACGTCCAGGCCGGCAATGCGACCGGCGTCCTTGGTGGCCTGGCGCTGGTTGTCATTGAAGAAGGCGGGGACGGTGATGACGGCCTTGGTCACCGGGTGACCCACGTGGGCCTCGGTGATGGCCTTCATCTCCTTGAGCACCATCGCGCTGATCTCGGGCACGGCATAGATCTGGTCACGGATGGCCACGCGCACGCTGCTGTTGGGCCCTTCCACGATGGCGTAGGGCATCACCGCGCGGGCCTTCTTGACCTCTTCCGAGAAGAAGAAGCGGCCGATGAGGCGCTTGGCGGAGGCCACGGTGGTCTCCGGCGCAATGCACATCTGTTTCTTGGCGTCATTGCCCACCAGCACGCTGCCGTCTTCCAGGAAGCTCACCACGGAGGCGTGGGTGAGCTCTCCCCACTCATTGGGAATCACGACGGCCTGGCCGTTCTCGATGATGGAGACGCAGCTGTTGCTGGTGCCCAGGTCAATGCCCATGGCGACTTCTTTGGACATCCTGACTTCCTCTTCTGACCCTTCCGCCTGGGCGGGTTGGGCCGTGGGGGCGTGGCGCGCGGGACCACCGGCGCGACAACGCGGGTTCTCCTCCGCGAGCGAGGCGTATCACAGGCCGGCGGCCGGGTGGCCTCGGGCTGTGCCGAGGGCGTACGGGACGCCCGACGGCCACGCCAAGCGGCGGCCCATGCTAGCGGCGCCAGGCACGCTGTCCAAGAGACCGCCGCAGGCTCCCGTGCGTTTCAAGGTGGTGTGGGCGGTGTGACCCGGGAGGCTTGCGTCCGCGCCCGTCCTCAAGAACTGGCGCGGATGCCGGGCGACCGCAATCATGTCACGCGCTTGCGAGGGGCTGCGCCGCTCCCTACCATGACAGCGCAGGAAGGCACGATGGCCGCGCTCACTGTCCTTGGATACCTAGCCAACGAGCCCGAGCGGCTGGCGTGTGCGCTGCACGAGCTGCGCAGCACGCTGACCACGCCGCCGGACTGCCACGGGCACGGTGTTGCCCACTTCGTGGATGATCGCCTCCTGCTCAACACGCGGCCCAGCCCGGTGACGACGGGCACCAGCGTGGAGGAGTTGGTGGGACCCCTGAAGACCAGCACGTTGCTGGTGAACGTCCACACCGACGGCGACGGTGGCCCCTACAAGTTCCGCTCCTGGGCGTTCAGCCTGCAGGGCAGCGCCGGTCGCGCGGAAGCGCGGACAAGGCTGATGGAGCGCCTGCCGGATTTCCTCCTCCGCAACATCAGCAGCGACAGCCTGGGCGAGGCGGCGTTCCACCGCTTCCTCTCGTTCCTGCACGAGGATCACAAGGTGGATGACCCCATGGTGGATGGTCCCACCGTGGTGCGCGCCATGCGGCAGACCCTGGAGATGATGGCGCCCGCCGGCGAGGAGCGCGCCGGGCCGTTGTGCCTGGTGGCCACCAACGGGCGCCTGCTGGTGTGCGCGCACAAGGGCGGCGGCGTGGCCTACAGCCTGCGTGAGGGCATCCTGGCCTGCCAGCGCTGCCAGATGGACCGGCACGTGCTGGACTCCTTCCCGGTGCGGGAGAGCCACCGACGGTTCCGCGGCGTGGTGCTGGTGGGGGGCATGGCGCAGACGCCCACCGGGTTCATCACGGTGCCGGACAACAAGAGCGTGCTCATCACGCGCAAGCTGGACGTGCAGCTGGTCTGAAGCCGCCGTCTCACTCCACGTTCTGCACCTGCTCCCGGATCCGCTCGATCTCCGCCTTGAGATCCACCACCAGGGACGCCATCTCCGCGCTGGCCGACTTGGACGAGAGCGTGTTGGCCTCCCGGTTGAGCTCCTGGCAGAGGAAGTCCAGCTTGCGTCCGGCGGGCTCCGCGGTGCCCATGAGCTTGCGGAAGTGGGCCACGTGGCTGCGCAGGCGGGTGAGCTCCTCGGCCACGTCGGCGCGCTCGGCCAGCAGGGCGCACTCCTGGGCCAGGCGCACGGGGTCCACGGTGGTGTCGCGCACCAGCTCAGCCACGCGCGTGCGGAGCCGCTCCTGCAGCGCGGTCACCGCGGCGGGGGCCCGTGCGGCCAGCCCGTCGGTCATCTGGTCCAGGGTGGCCAGGCGGGCGTCGAGGTCCGCACGCAGCGCGGCGCCCTCCTCCCGACGCATGCGGTCGGCGCTCTGCAGCGCCAGCTCCACCGCGCGCTCCACCCCCGCTCCCAGCTGTTCCAGATCCAGCGCGGGCTCGGCCACCAGCAGCACGTCGTGGAGGCGCAGCAGGTCGGACACGGAGATCTGGCCGGGCAGCCCCAGCGTGCCCGCCAGGCCGCGCAGGGCGTCGACGTAGGCGCCGGCCAGCTGGGCGTCGACGCGCGGCCGCAGCAGCGGCCCCCCGCCGGCCGCCACCCCCACGCTCACCTCCACGCGCCCCCGCTGCAGGTGCCGACGCACCACGCCCTGCACGCGCCCCTCCAGCGCGGCCAGGCCGAAGGGCAGGCGCACCTTCACGTCCAGGTACTTGTGGTTGACGGTGCGGACTTCCGCGGTGAACGCGCGGCCATGGGCCTCACCGGTGCCCTGGCCGAATCCCGTCATGCTCCTCACGACTTGTCCAGGCCGTGTCGCTTGCGCCACTGGGCCAGCGGTTCGGCCTCCTCCACCAGCATCACGGGGATGTCGTCCTCCACGCGGTAGACCAGCTGGCTGGCCTCACAAATCAGC
This sequence comes from Myxococcota bacterium, assembly GCA_040752415.1. Lineage (GTDB taxonomy): Bacteria > Myxococcota > JACRCW01 > JACRCW01 > JACRCW01 > JBFMGU01. The sequence continues at coordinate 29,529 of JBFMGU010000077.1, read as the reverse complement.
GCGTTGCGCTGCTGATCATAGGTGAGCGGCGCCTTGCTCTTGGGACAGACGAGGATATCCAGCAGCTCCTTGGGCACGGCCATGGCCTCACCGCTCCTTGGTCCACCGGCGACGGACGCCGTGACGGACCGCCGCGTCATAGCGCGCCCCCGGGAGCTAACGCGAGGCCAGCGTGGGCGCCGCGCCGCCGCCGCCCAGGTGCAGCGTGGCAAAGCCGGCAAACAGCTCCGCGGTGGTGCGCGCCGGGGCGCCGGGGCGGGCGCGACGCAAGAGGTGGTTCCAGGTCCGGCCGGTCTTGGGGTCGGTGCGCGCGTTGGGATGGAGCAGATTCATGCGTTGGCGCAACACGCTCCCGCCGGCGCGGTGGATGATGACCACGGTGCCGTCGTCCTCCACGCGCTCCACCAGCGCCACGTGGGTGAGCGGGTCGTTGAGCTTCCCGTCGCCGTTGCGGTCGTAGGTGTCATGGAAGAACACCACGTCGCCGGGGCGAGGGCGGGTCTGCCGGTGCAACAGGCCGCGAACGCGCGCGTACTCATAGAGCGCCTGCGCCGAGGGGGCGCGACCCCCTGTCACGTCGAGACCGGAGACCAGGTAGGCGGCGTGGACCAGCGCACTCCCGTCGTCACCGCGGTGGGGGGCGCGGCGGCCCACGGTGCGCGCCGCGTGGGTGGCCACCAGGGCCCGCTTGCGTCGGACGGCGCCGTCGGCATCCAGCGCCGCCTCGGCACCCCGCGGGAAGGAGGGGTAGACCGGCGCGGCCGCCACCGGCGTCTCGGCACGCTGGGCCCGCCCGGGCGCACACCCGACGACCAGCACAAGCGCCAACACCGCGAGCCGCGGGAACCTGGTGGAGCTGGGAGTGGGATGATGGAGCACCGCGCCTCCGCCCGGATGCGTTGGGCATCCACGCGGCCAAGCTAGGGGCGCAGCTATGCGGGGTCCAAAAAAAAGCCGCGCTCAGTGCGGGCAGGCGTCCAGGATGATGACCGGGCGGCTCTCCGCGCTGGTGAGCTCCCACGTGTCCTTGTAGGTCACGCCAATCTGGATGGGCTCCCGGTCATCCTTGGCGGTGATGGTGAAGTCCGTGAGCGAAACAGCGCCGCTGGTGACCAGGTAGTACTTGGTCTCAGCGAAGGTGCGCCAGTCCAGGCCGGCGTAGAGCGTCAGCGCGGTGACGTCGACGAAGGTGCCGAACTCCGCGTTGTAGGCCATCTCCACCATGTACGCGCCCTTGAGAATCTCCTTGGCCTCCGACTGCTTGGCGCGACACTGGAACTTGTTGAAGTTGGGCAGTGCGATGGCGGCGAGCACCGCGACAATGGCGACGACGATCATCAATTCGACCAGCGTGAAGCCGCGCGCAATCCGTTTCACGGGAGCTCCTTGTAGCCGGGTTGCGCCGACCCTACCGGCATCCACCCCGTGGACACCTTAGTCCGCGCCCGAAGGCCCGTCACTCTCTTTCCCCGGACGCCGACGCGCCCGGGGTGTGCGGCGGTGTGCCCGACGTGGCCCCACCCGCCGGCGGCCCCTCCGGGCGGGGCACAAAGCTCACCTTGCCCACCGCCAGGCGCGCCATCTCCTCGACGACAACGTCGAAGTCGCCAATGCGCACGCGGTCTCCCACCTGGGCAATTCGCCCCAGCAGCATGGTGATGTGGCCGCCGAGCGTCCCGTGGTGCGGATCCTGGATGTCCAAACCGAAGTTCTGGTTGACCTCCGCCAGCGGCGCGCTGCCGTCCACCCGCACCACGCCCTTGCCCACGCCCTGGAAGAGCGGCGCCTCCTCGTCGAACTCGTCCTGGATGGGCCCCACCAGCGCCTCCAGGACGTCCTCCAGCGTCACCAGGCCCACCGTGCCGCCGTACTCATCCACGACGATGGCCTGGTGCGTCCGCGTGCGCTGGAACTCCTTGAGCGCGTTGGAGAGCGTCATCTGCTCCGGCATGTACTTGGCCTTGCGCGCCAGCGCGCGGAGGTCCAGCTCCCCGTCGGGACGGGGCGGCTTGCCGGCGGCCTCGACCTTGGGGGCCAGGCGGGCGTCCAGCAGGTCGCGGAGGTGGATCATGCCGCGGACGTGGTCCAGGTCCCCCTCACACAAGGGGAAGCGGGTGAAGCCGCCCTCCAGCGCCACCTTGAGGTTGTTGGCGGTGGTGCGCTGGGTGTCCAGGTAGAGGATGTCGCTGCGGGGGACCATGACCTCGCGCACGGTGCGCTTGCTGAAGTCCAGGGCCCGGGTGACCACGTCGCGCGCGGCCCGGGAGATGCCGGCCTGCTGGCCGCTGGCATCCAGGATGAGCTTGAGCTCCTGCCCGCTGTGCACCTCGCCGTGGGCGGCGGTGGCGGGGTCCACGCCCATGAGGCGGCACAGCGCGTTGGAGGCGGTGTTCAGCACGTAGATGAACGGCCAGGCCAGCACGTGGAAGACACGCAGCGGCAGGGCGCTCTGCAGCACCATGGTCTCCGAGCGCGCAATGGCCAGGATCTTGGGCGCCTGCTCCCCGACGACGATGTGCAGGAACGTGATGAGCGCAAAGCCCACCACCACGGTGAAGCCGTGCAGGTAGCCGAGCGCGCCGGGCGCCACCAGCTCGAGGACGGGTTGGAGCACCGGGGTGAGCAGCGCCGCCGCCACCGGCTCACCCACCCAGCCCAGGCCCAGCGACGCCGCCGTGACGCCGAGCTGGCAGGCGGAGAGGTAGCTGTCCATCTGCTGGTGGATGCCGGCGGCGGAGGCGGCGCGCTCGTCGCCACTGGCGGCCAGCTCCTTGAGGCGGGTCTGGCGCACGCGCACCAGGGCGAACTCCGCCGCCACGAAGAACGCGTTGATGAGCAGGAGCACACAGGCAAACACCACGCGCCAGCCGTCGGTGATGGCGGGGAGCACGGATTCCGTCATGGCGCCCTCCCGGGAGTCAGCGGCGGGATGGCGGGAAGCGGGGTGGCTTCCCACGGCGGCTCATCCAGGAACCAGGTGTGCTCCCGCATCTGGCCGGCGGGATCAAAGCGCGCGCGCAGGTCCATGCGGGCGCCGCGTTCAGCTCCGTGGAAGCGGTCATTGAAGCGCAGGTCGCGCACCCAGACCTCGTAGCGTCCGTCGGGGAGCTCCACGCTGGCGGCCATGGGCACGCGCGACCACTCCAGCCACCTTGCCCCCAGTGACGTGGCCAGGAATTCCTCCACCAGCGGCTCCTCCAGGCCTCTTGGCAGGCGCAGGCCCAGTCGGGCCGGGCCCAGCAGGTCCACGTAGCGATGCAGCGCCTCCTCGTCATTGACCGCCACGGTGCTCCACCACAGCCCGCCGGGGCGCTCCGGAAACGCAAACGCCGCCTCCACCTCCAGCCCCTCCAGCCGCGCCCAGGCCGAAGCCCGCTTGAGCACCACGCCGTGCGCCGCCCCCTGCAATCCCACGTACAGCCCCACGACGAGGATGCTCCCCGCCGCCGCGCGCGGCCCGGGCAGGGGCCCGACGCGCAGGGCCCAGGTCAACAGGAGCAGCACCGCCACCACCGGGTCCGGGTCATGCAGCCAGTCCAGCGCCACGCGCTCCTGGGCCAGCGGCCACAGCACCATGGCCCCGCGCGAGGTGAGCAGGTCCAGCAGCAGGTGCCCCGCCAGCGCCAGCGCCGCCAACGCGGTGGCCGCCCGGACCGCGGCGGGGGAACGCGGGGTGCCCAGCAGGGCCAGCCGCCCCATCAACGGCGGCAGCAACGCCAGTGAGACCAGCCCGTGCGTGGCACCGTCGTGATCCAGCACGTAGCGCTCGCGGGAGGCCAGCAGGAGCATCACGTCGACGTCCGGCACGTTGGCGGCCACCACCGAGAGGGCGCGCGCACGGCCAGCCCCCAGCCGCCGGAGAAACCCCAGCTCCGCCAGTGCCAGCCCGAACAGCGTATGGGTGATGCCGTCCACGGGGTGCTCAAGCCTAGGCCGGGCCTCTCCGCAGGTCACGTTCCGCACCGGGCCCGGGCCTCTCCGTCGGGGATCTTGCCTTGAGGCGCGTGGTCGGGAAAACTCCGGCGGCTCGCTGCCCACGGAGGCGGCCCGACCCTCCTGCTGTGTCCGCTCCCGCCCTGGCGTCCCCCCCCGACCCATCCCCTGCCTCCGTGTCCACGGCCCTGCAACGGGTCGTGGATGGGATGTGGAAGTCGCCGGCGCGGTTGTGGCTGTGCCACTTCGGCCTGGTGCTGGCCCTGACCGCCGACGCGCTGCTGGAGCCGCCCTTCTGGGATGCCGCCTTCAGCATCTTCCCGGCCGCGCTGCACTGGCTGCGCACCGACACCACCTACACCGAGCTGCTCCGGATGCCGCCCATCACCGCGGGTGGGCCCAATGCGCACGCCAACTCCGTCGCCACGTTCCTGGTGGCGTTGGTGTACCGGCTGGTGGACTCACCGCGCGCGGCGGTGGTGGTGCTGCACCTGGTGTGGCGGGCCATCCTGGCCACGGGCCTGACGGGCACCACGGTGCTGGCCAGCCGCGTGCTGGGTCGACGCTGGGGCGTGGCGGTGATGTTGCTCTGCCTGCTGCACCCGCTGGTGATGGCACAGGGTCGCATGATCTACCTGGAGACCCTCATCCTCGCCCTGCACGTCACGGCGGTGCTGGCCTGGCTGCGCGGTCACACACTGTTGACGTTCGTGGTGTTGTTCCTGGACGTGGCCACCAAGGAACCAGGCGCCGTGGGAGCGGTGGCGCTGGCAGCCTGCACCGTGCTGCTGCCCGGACCGGTGGTGCAACGCGTGGCTCGTGCCGCCGCGCTGCTGGCGGCCTTTCCGCTGGCATTTTCCCTGCGCGTGCTCTTCGTCGAGAACGTCAGCTACACGCCGCCGGACCTGCTGGGCCACGTGGCGCTGCACTTTCGGACCTACTGGAACGCCATGCTGGACGTTGGCCTGCTTTCGCTGTCTGCCGCGGCGTTGGGGGGTCTGCTGCTCTCCCGGGCGCTCCTGCCGCGCTGGCGCCAGGCGCTGACCGACGAGAGCCAACGCATCCTGCTGGTCTCCGGAAGCATCTGCTTTGCGTTCCATGGCTTCCTGCTGTTCCACCCGCTCGCGGGAGTCACCGCCCACCTCATCCCGCGCTACCACGTCGAGGTGATGCCCTTCATCCTGCTGACCCTGCTGGGTGTCCTGGCCCGCGTCCGGGTGCGCTGGCCCCTTCCGGTGGGCGCCGCGGGCCTGGCCATCTTCTTCCTCATCAACCAGCAAGGTCGCCTGTACACACCGCCGGACTCCAACGACGGCTGCTGGGCGGAGCGCTCACTGGACTACAAGGACCTGCTGGCGCTCCACCAGGGGCTGGCCGCGCGCGCCGAGGAGCTTCCGCCCGACGTCACCAAGTACTACAGCATTGCCGAGCACTACCTGACCAGCTACCCGGACATGGGCTACGTCACGCGCGTGCCGCAAAACGGGCACTTCCACGTGCACGCACCGGAGCTGCTGAGCGAGGACTCCCGGGGCCTGCCCGACGAGTTCTACGCCTTTGTGGGATTCGCGCTGTACTTCCAGGATCCCTACCTGCGCGCCCTGCTCCGCCTCATGAAGGACCCCGCGTTCACCCACACCCGCGAGGTGCTCAGCGCGGGCCCCTACACCGCGGACATCTTCCATTTCCGTCGGGTCCGACCCGCCGGGCCCTGACCCAGGTCTTCAGGATTCCTTCTCCAGGCTGACCGGGCGTGACGCAGAGGCCAATGGCTGCACGTCAGGCTCAAGGACTTCCCGCACGATGGTGTAGGGCCGGTCCTTGATCTCCGAGAAGACCTTGGAGAGGTAGATGCCAATCACCCCGATGCAGAAAATGGTCATCCCGCCAAAGAACCAGATGGACACCATGAGGGATGGCCAGCCACTGAGCAACACGCCAAAGAACACCCGCCGGATGATCAGGTAGGCCGCAGCCGCCGCAGCCACGACGGAAATCACCAGCCCCAGGTAGAAGATGTAGACGAGCGGCTTGCTGCTGAACGACGTCAAGGCGTTGACCAGCGCCGCCACCCGCTTGCTGAACGTATAGGTGGTGCTGCCCTTGCTGTGCTTCTCCACCGGCACCGCCACCTGCTTGAAGCCGGTGATGGCGGCCAGGCCGGCCAGGAAGATCTCGCGGTCACGGTGCATCACCAGCGCGTCCACGTACCGGCGCGTCATCAACCTGGCGATAACCTGGTTCTCCGTCACGGCATGCGAGGACAGCAGGTTGAAGAGCCGGTAGAACAGTGCGCCGCTCACCCGCTCCATCAGGCCGCCCTTGCGCTTGACCTGCACGCCAAACACCGCGTCGGCGCGCTCACGCTGCAGCACCTCGTGGAAGCGGGGGAGCTCTTCCGGCGGCTCCTCCAGGTCGCAGTCAATGAGGAACACCTGTCTCCCGCGCGCGTGCGCCAACCCCGTCATGATGGCGCGGTGGTGCCCGAAGTTGCGCGACAGGTCCACGATCCGCACCGGGACGTCCCCCCGCTGGATCTCCCGCGCCACTTCCAGCGAGTCATCCCGGGACCCGTCGTTGACGTAGATGACCTCGAAGGATGACGAGATGGACGCCGCAGCGCGCGTGACCCGCGCGTGGAACTCCCGCAGGTACGGCGCGCTCATGTACATCGTCGTCACCACCGACAGCTCAACGGACATGACGCTCCCTGGCCCCAGCAAAACCCCATCTTCGGCGCGGAGACAAGTGCCGCGCCGCGGGCCCACGTGGCGAAGCTGACGCCGACGCCCGGCCAGGAGGATCCCTGGACAAAAGCCGCAGGGCAGGGGCACAACCACGGCACCTGGAGGAAAGCGGTGACCACGACTGCGCGCAAGGCCCCGGCGGACCCGCTTCCCACCCATCCCCCAACGGACACCCAAGCCACCCCCGCCCGACGCGTGGCGATTGTGCAGTCGAACTACGTCCCGTGGAAGGGCTACTTCGACCTGATTGGCGCGGTGGACGAGTTCATCCTCTTCGACAACGTCCAGTACACGCGACGGAGCTGGCGCAACCGCAACCTCATCAAGACCGCACAGGGGCCGCGCTGGCTGACCATCCCGGTGGAGGTCAAGGGCAAGTACGAGCAGCGCATCCGCGACACCCGCATTGCGAGCCCGTCCTGGCGTCGCACCCACCTCCACACGCTGTTCCACAACTACGCGCGCGCGGCGTGTTTTGCCGAGGTCAAGGACATGGTGGAGAGCTGGTACATGACCGCCACGCACAGCTTCCTCAGCGAGGTGAATCACCACTTCCTGACGAACATCCTGCGGTTCCTGGGGATCCGGACGCCCCTGACCTGGTCGTCGGACTACCGGGTCGAGGAAGGCCGGGTGGAGAGGTTGGTCTCCTTGTGCCAGCAGACCCGCGCCACGGAGTACCTCAGCGGCCCCACCGCACGCGCGTACATGGACGAGGCGCCGTTCCAGCGCAGCGGAATCACGGTGCGCTACATCGACTACAGCAACTACCCGGAATACCCGCAGGTCCACCCACCCTTCGAGCATGCCGTCAGCATCCTGGACCTGGTGTTCAACCTGGGCACCAATGCCGCGCGCCACCTCAAGGGCCGGTCCCGGATCCTGGGACCCTGAGCCACACCTGACGAGCGCTGAGATGACGCACCAGCACATCCATCAGGACGTTGCCCGCTACTACGAAGCCAAGCTCGCCGAGCACGGCCCCACGCACCGCGGCGTGGATTGGAACAGCGGGGAGTCCCAGGCGCTCCGCTTCGAGCAGTTGGCGCGAATCCTTCCCGCCGAGGGGTTCAGCGTACTGGACGTGGGATGCGGCTACGGGGGGCTGCGGACCTTCCTGGGCCAGCGCCGCCGGGAGTTCCGTTACGTGGGCTACGACATCTCGCCGCAGATGGTTGCCAGCGCGCGCGGACTGCACCCCGACGGGAACACCCGCTTCACGTCAAGCTGGGACGAGGTGGAGGAGTGCGACTACAGCGTGGCCAGCGGCATCTTCAACGTGCGCCTGGAGCACTCCGACGGGGTGTGGCGCGACTACATCCTGGACACGCTGCTGCAGCTCCACCAACGGGCGCGCGTGGGATGGGCCGCCAACTTCCTCACCAGCTACTCCGACCCGCCCAAGCGGCGCGCGAACCTCTACTACGCGGACCCGTGCTTCATCCTTGACTGGCTCCAGCGGAACATCAGCCGGCACGTGGCACTGCTGCACGACTACGGACTGTACGAGTTCACCGTCCTGGTGCGACGCAACCCGGGAGGGCAGCCATGAAGGTGGTGGTTTTCGGGGTTGGTGACTTTGCGCAGGTGGCACACTTCTACCTGAAGCACGACAGCCCGCACGAGGTGGTAGCCCACACCGTCAACCGGGAGTTCATCAAGGAACCCACGTGCATGGGAGTGCCGGTGGTGCCGTTCGAAGAGATCACCATCACGTACCCCCCGGACACACACCAGCTCTTCATTGCCGTGGCCTACAGCCGCGTGAACAAGAACCGTCAGGAGCTCTTCGAGAAGGCCAAGGCCTTGGGCTACACCATGCTGACCTACGTGTGCAGCAAGGCCGTCACCTGGCCCGGCCTCGAGGTTGGCGAGGGCTCGTTCATCTTCGAGAACAACGTGGTGCAGCCCTTCGTCCGAATTGGCGTCAACACGGTGCTCTGGAGCGGAAACCACATCGGGCATCATTCCACCATCGGCAACCACGTCTTCATTGCGTCGCACGTGGTGATCTCCGGCAACTGCCACGTGGGGGACAACAGCTTCATTGGCGTCAACGCCACGCTGCGGGATGGGATCACGCTGGGTCGGGAGTGCGTGGTGGGCGCGGGAACGCTGCTCTTGAAGAACGCGCCGGACCGCGCAGTGTTCAAGGGCCACGCGAGTGAGCCGGCCAGCCTCACCAGCGACCAACTGCCCCGGATCTGACGCGTGCGCGCGTGCGGGCGCGACCAGATCCGATAAGGTGTGGCGCAATGCGCTGGACCAAGAAAGGCCTGCTGTTCGCTCCCGCCTCCGGCCCCGCCTGGATGATCAGCCACGCCGCCGTCCCGTTCGCCGACCCGCTGGGAGGGGACCTCTTCCGCGTCTACTTCAGCAGCCGCGACGCCAGCAGTCGTTCCTACACCGCGTACGTCGACGTGGAACTGGGTGAGGCAGGAGCCCGGGTGGTGGACCTGGCGAGCCAACCGGTGCTGGAACCCGGGCCTCCCGGCACGTTTGACGACGCTGGCGCCATGCTCTCCTGGATCACCACGCATCCCCAGGGGAAGCACCTCTATTACATCGGCTGGAACGTGGGAGTGAGCGTGCCATTCCGCAACGCCCTCGGGCTTGCCACGGAGGCGCGGCCCGGGGATGGGTTCCGTCGGTACTCCGCGGGACCCATCATCGACCGGAGCACGGTGGACCCCTACTTCGTCGCCAGCAGTTGCGTCCTGCGCGAGGGCTCGACGTGGCGCATGTGGTACCTCTCCTGCACCGGCTGGGACAACGTGGGTGGAAAGCCGCGGCACCGCTACCATCTGCGTTACGCGGAATCCGCCGACGGCGTTGCGTGGAAACGCGACGGGCGCGTGTGCATCGACTTCCGCTCGTCGGAGGAATACGCCATCTCCCGGCCCAGCGTGCTCAAGGACGGCACCACGTACAAGATGTGGTACTCGTACCGCGGTGAGGCCTATCGCATTGGCTACGCGGAATCCGACGACGGATTGAGCTGGCAACGCCTTGATGAGCGCGCCGGGATCGACGTCTCCCCCTCGGGCTGGGACTCCGAGATGATCGAGTACCCGCACGTGTTCGACCACCGGGGCCGCCGCTACATGCTCTACAACGGGAACGGCTACGGGAAGACGGGCATAGGCCTGGCCGTGCTGGATTGAAACCCGGCTCAACGCAGCAGCTGCAGGAACGCGGTGATGATGAGCGAGTTGGTGAAGTCGACGAAACACGCGCCCACCATGGGCACCACCAGGAACGCACGGGGCGCCAACCCGTAACGCTGCGTCAGCGACTCCATGTTGGCCATGGCGTTGGCGGTGGTCCCGAGCATGAAACCCACGAGGCCACCCGCCATCACCGCGGCGTCGTAGTCGCGGCCCATCATGCGGAACATCAGCGGCGCGGCCAGGAGCGCCATGAACGCCACCTGCGCCACCAGGATCACCAGCATGGGCAGCGCCACCGACGCCAGCTCCCACAGCTTCAGCGTCATCAGGCTCAGCGCCAGGAACAGGCTCAAGGCCGCGCTCCCCAGGTCGTCCAGCGTGGGGACGTGGAGGCGCAGCAGCGCGGTCTTGTCGTCGAGGTTGCGGATCACCGCGGCCACGATCATGGCGCCGATGTACGCGGGCAACGTGATCCCCAGCGACGTCAAACCGCGGCTGACGTAGGAGCCGAGCCACATGGCCACCAGCAGGACCACCAGGTTCCTGAGCAGCCGCGCCGCACCCTCCTCCGTGCTGACGACGGAAGCGGTCGTCTCCGGGGTGGGCACGGGCATGCTGGCGCGGGGCAGGCCGCGGAGCTGGTAGCGCTCGATGATAAACGTCCCCAGTGGCGCCCCGACGAGCCCGCCGCTCACGATGCCCACCATGGCCGCGGCCACCGCCACGCTTGCCGCGCCAGGCACCCCCGCCTTCTCGAACTCCGGCGCGAACGCGAGCCCCGTCCCAGGCCCGCCCGTCAACGTCACCGAGCCGTTCAGCACGCCAAACAGCGGGTCCATCCCCAGCGGAACGCTGAGCGCCGCGCCGATGACGTTCTGCACCACGGCCAGGACGCTGCACGCCCCGAGGAAGATCACCACCTGCGGCCCGCCCACCCGCAGCGCGGAGAGGGATGCGCCGAAGCCCAGCGTCGTGAAGAACGCGATCATGAGCGGGGCCTGGGTGGCGGTGTCGAACTGGAGCGGGGAGGTGTTGGCGCTGCGCGCGGCCCACAACAGCGCCGCCACCAGCATGCCGCCCACGACGGGGGACGGGATGTTGTACCGCGCCAGCGGCGGCACGAGCCGACGGACGCCCTGCCCGAGGAACAGGACCAGGCCCGCGAAGGCCAGCGTGTGGACGGGATCCAGCGAGAGCACGACATCCTCCGTCGCCGCGTGGGGAAGACGGAACGCAGCACGCGCGGTATATGCGCCCTCATGACGGCAACTCCAGCGTCGGAGCCGGCAGTGGAAGGCATTCGCCTGGCCTGCGCGCGCCTGGCGCAGGGGGCCCTGGCCTGGCGAACGGGTCAGGAGCGCTCCCCCGGTGTGGTGGCGGCCCGGGACGAGCTTCCGGCAGACGCGCTGCGCGCGGTGGAGGCGGTGGCGCGCGGGGACACGCCGCTCTCGGACGGTGCGGTGGTGGCCGCGGCGCGTCGGGCGCTGGCGTTCCTGCGCGTGGCGCCGGAGCTGGATGAGCTGTGCGCACGGTGGCAGGGCGCGCGCGCGGAGGTGGGCGAGGCGGTGCTCCCCGCCGAGGAGGCACGACGGCTGGCGCTCAGGGATGGTGTTCCCGCGCGGGCCACGCAGCTGTGGAAGGGGGCGCACGAGGAGCTGCGTTCCACCGTCGACGACGAGCTTTCACCGCTGTGCGAGAAGCTGCATCGTCCCCTGGGTCGCTTCCTGCGCGCCGACGGCGCCCAGGATTTCCTCGCCGCCACGCGTGACCTGTGGCACGACGCGCTCCACCACGCCGAGCGCTACGCCGGTGGCCTCAAGGACATTCCCGGCACGCTGCGCCACGCCCGCATCCTCCACGCCCCCGCGCTGGCGACGATGCTGCCGGTGGACGCCTCACGACAGATCGCACGCACCCTGGTGCAACGTCTTTTCCCCGACGGCGGTGCGCTGAGGCGCGTGGGAGTGGAGCCGCTCCCGTGGCTGGGTGCGTTCGCCACCGTGGGAGAACGGGGCACGCCGCGCGTGGGCTGGGAGCCGGCCGCGGGCGTGGTGGCCATGGCGGAGCTGGCGCGGGTCACCGTGGAGGCGTGCGCGCTCTCGCTGCAGGGTGTGCGCATGGATCCCGCGGTGGCGCGCAAGGTGGCGCTGATGATGACGCTGGGGCTGGTGGGCCCGCCGGTGTTGCGCAAGGCGCTGGGGTTGGGGCGCGCGGATGCGGACCGGCTCCGTCGACAAACCGGGACCTGGCTGCTGCGGGAGGCCCGCGTGGCCGCGGCGCTGGCGCTGGCCAATCCCGCCGTCCCCGACGCGGCCATGGATGCCATGGCGGAGGCCACCGGCGGTGATCCCGACGTCGTGGAGGTGGCGGCGACGTTGTCCCCGTGGCCCGCTCCGCTCATCGCGCTGGGGCCGGTGGGGCTGGAGCACGGCGTGCGCTGGGAGGGCTGGCTGCACGCGGGCGGGCTGGCGCGCGCGGCGCGCGATGCGTGGGATGAGGACTACGCGGTTCGCGACGTCACGCAGGACACGCTGCGACACGCGCTCTCCAGCGCCACCGCCGAGGAAACCGACGCGCTCGCGCTGCTCACCGAGGAGCTGGGCAAGCTTGCCGAGGACGCGCGGCCGCTGGCGGGGTTCTTCGAGGAGTACCTGGGGTGACCGTCACGGCTTCGCGGTCGCCTGGGGGCCCTGCGTGCCCTCCGGTCCCACGATGGCGAGCGTGTAGCGGTCCAGCGTGAGGTACTGCCGGGCCACGCGCCGCAGGTCTTCCGCCGTCACGGCCAGGATGCGCTCGCTGTACCTGGCGTGCTCCGCGTAGCCCAGGCCGTACACCTCGTTGAACGCCAGGGTGGCGGCGCGCGCGCTCATCTTCTGCAGACCGATCTCGTGGGTCCCGACGAGGTAGCGCTGCGCGCGCTCCAGCTCCTTGGCGCTGACCGGCTCATCCTGGATGCGCCTCAGCTCACCCATGATTCCCTTCATGGCGGTGTCCACCTTGTCCGGGCTGGTGCCCATGTAGACCGCCACGTAACCGGGGTCGACGCCCTCGAGCGAGAACGCGGTGATGGAGTACGCCAGGCTCTGCTTGTCGCGCAGCTCCAGGAACAGGCGTCCGCCCTGCCCGGCCAGGATCGTCGTCAACACCTCCAGCGCGTAGCGGTCCTGGTGCGCCAGCGTGGTCCCGGGGAAGCCCAGCACCAGGTGCGCCTGCTCCTTCTCGCGCTCCAGGCGCGCAATCCGCGTCTCACCCACCGCGCCTTCCGGCTGCACCTGCAATGGCGTGACCCCGGCGGGCGCGCGCGGCGCGTCGTTGAAGGCGTCCTCACACAGCTCCGCCACGCGCTCCGGGTCCACGTCTCCCACGACGGAGAGCACCATGCGGTCCGGCGTGAAGTTCTGCCGGTAGAAGCGCAGCAGGTCCTCGCGCGTGAACTTCTCCACCGTCTCCCGGGTGCCCAGCGTGTCCATCCGGTACGGGTGGTTGCGGTAGAGCAGCTTGCCAAAGAGGTCGAACGCCACGCCGCTGAGGTTGTCCTCCTTGTTGCGGATCTCCTCGAGGATGAGCTTGCGTTCCCGCTCCAGCTCCTCGACGGAGAACGCGGGGCGGATGATGCAGTCCGACATCAGCTCGAAGCCGTGCTCGAAGGTGCGGGTCAGGAACTCCGCGCGCACGCCAAAGCTGTTGCGGCCGGTGAATCCCTCCAGGGTGCCCGCGGCGCTGTCCACCTCGTGCGCCAGCTCCATGGCGCCCATGCCACCCTCGATGCCCTTGGTGAGCAGCTCCGCCATCATGTTGTGGATGCCGTTGTTCTCCGGCGTCTCATGGCGCAATCCCCCCAGCCACACCGCGCGCATGCTCACCACCGGCACCGACGGGTCGGGCTGCACCAGCAGCGTCATCCCGTTGCTCAGCACCGCGCGGTGCACGCCCAGGTCACCGCGGGCCAGCGGAGAGCGCTGCCGCATCTTCCCCAGCTCGTCGGTGGCGCCCTGCACTGCCTTGCGGATGTCCGCCTCCGTGACCGCGGGCGCGCTGTCCGGCAGCAACGCCACCACGGTGAGCCCGCTCTCCACGAGGTACTTCTGCGCCACGCGCCGGATGTCATGCGCGGTGACCTTGCGGATGGACTCGAGATAACGCCGCTCGAAGTCGACGTGACCCGCCACCGCCTCGTAGAAGCCCAGCTTGCGCGCCAGGCCCTGCACCGTCTCCTTCTGGTAGACGCTGTCACTCTCGATGAGCGTCTTGGCCTTCTCCAGCTCCGCGGCGGTGGTGAGGCTGTCCCGCAGGCGGAAGGTCTCCACGAGAATGGCCTGCAACGACGTCAACAGGTCCTTGTGGTGCAACGAGGCGCCGGCCATGAGCAGACCGGGGTCCTTGGGCGTGTACGCGTACGCGTAGACGTCGTTCACCAGGCGGCGACCATGCTTGACGCCGCGGGAGAGCCGGCTGCTGTCGCCGTGACCGAGCAGGATGGAGAGGACGTCCAGCGCGTAGATGTCCTCGCTCAGCATGGAGGGGATGTGCCAGGCCAGGGAGAGGTGCGTCTCCTGGATCTTGTCCTGCACCACCCGGACGCGCAGCTCCTTCTGCTCTGGCTCGGCGGCACGCTGCACCGGCGCACCGGCGGGCGGGCCCATGTCCCCAAAGGCCTTCTCCACCTTGGCCAGCGCCTCCTCGGTCTTGAAGTCGCCCACCACCACCACGACCATGCGGTCCGGCCGGTAGTGCTTGCGGTAGAAGTTGACGATCTTGTCGCGCGTGAAGGCGCGCACCGTGGACTCAAAGCCGATGACGGGACGACGGTACGGATGCGCCTGGTAGGCGGTGTCGAAGGTGAGCTCGGAGACCACGCGGCCGGGCATGTCGCGGCTGCGCTTCACCTCCTCGATGACGACCTCCAGCTCCTTGTCCAGCTCCGTGGGATCAAAGCTGCTGTTGCGCACCGCGTCCGCGAGCACGTCCAGGCCCTGGTCGAAAAACCGGGAGGCCATGACGACGTGGTAGACGGTCTGGTCAAAGCTGGTCCACGCGTTGATGTCGCCGCCGGCGGCCTCCACGGCCTGCGCAATCTCACCCACGCCACGCTTGCTGGTGCCCTTGAAGAGCATGTGCTCGTGCACGTGGGCAATGCCCGCCTCGTCCTCGGACTCGTCCGCGCTGCCGACCTTGATCCACACCTGGAAGGCCACCACCTTGGCCTGGTGGCTCTCTTCCAGCACCACCGTGAGGCCGTTCTGCAGCACGCGACGCACCGGTCCGTACGACAGCTCGCTGTGCTCCGACTCGTTCTTCCTCTGTGCCACCACGGGTGTGTCCTTTCCTTGGGGGTCCTGGTGCTCCTGCGGGGTCGGTTCGACCTTGGCCGCAGACGCGGGGGCCTTCCGCGTATCTTCCCGTTGCCCTCGGGCTGCGCAACCCGCGCCCGCGGCCAGGCTGGCCAGGAGCGCCACGGATGTTCCGTACCGGCGGAGGAGCATGGGAGGGCGGGACCATGGTGCGGGTGACGCCCCGAGCGCAAGCGCACCTGACGTGATAAGCACCACCGGTCCTTGGACACGTGGCCCCAAGGCCAGCATGACCAGCGCCGAGACCCCCATCCAACCCTGGTGGCGCCGACCCGGCGTGATGGCGGCGGCGTTGGGCTTGTTGGCGCTGGCCCACACCACGTGGCTGGACGGCGTGCTGCCCGTCACGCAGTTCCACAAGTATCCCGCCGCGGCGCTGCAGTGGCTGGCCGGCACGCTTCCCGCCGAGCGGCGCGTCGACTTCAGTCCGCTCTACCTGTGGTTGCACGTCGTGGCGGCGCGCACCTCCGAGAACCCGGCCGCGCTGGTGACGTGGCTGCACCGCTTCTGCACCGCGGGCGCGGTGGCGCTGATGTTCCTCCTGCTGCGCGCGCGGGCTCGGACGGTGGTGGCGTGGGTGGGCGCGCTCATGTTGCTGCTGGACGAGGGCATGCTCGTCTACACGCGCTTCTTCGAGCCGGAGTGCGTGCTGGTCTTCCTCATCACCCTGGTGCTCTGGCTGGGCGCGCGTGACGACGGACGGAGCCGGGTGCTGTGCGGTGCGGTCCTGGGCCTGGGCATCCTCACGCGCCCCACCCTCCTGCCGCTGGCGCCACTCCTGCCGCTCTCCTGGTGGCTGGCCGACCGTGCGAGCTGGCGACGTCAACGTGGCGCGTGGCTGGGGTACGGCGCGGCGGTGGCGGCGGCACTGGTGGTGCAATCCACGTACGCGCGTTCGGCGGCGGGAGAGTCAGCGCCGCTGATGAACCCGGGGACGGTGTTCTTCGAGGGGAACAATCCGCAGTCGCCGGGGCTGAGCTCGGTGTACCCGCCCTTCATGTTCACGCTGGAGGACGCCGGAGAGGCCGGTCCCGACGCGGCGCACGCGCTCTACCGCACCATGGCCCGTCGCTCCTCCGGGGCGGAGCTGGGCATCACCGACGTGAACGCGTTCTGGTTCAACCGCGGGCTCGCGTTCCTGCAGGACCATCCCGCGCACGCGCTCTCCCGGATGGGACACAAGCTGCTGCTCATGCTGCACAACCAGCAGTCCCACGACGTCATTGGCGCGTACGTGGTGGAAGACGCCTTGCGCGGAGCGGCGTGGCCGCGCGTGCCCACCGCGCTGGTGTCCGCGTTGGCGCTGATGGGCCTGGTGTTGGTGCTGCGCTGGTGGCGTTCCCACGTCGTGGTGTTGGGGCTGGTGGCCTGCCAGGTGGGCGCCATGCTGGTGTTCTACGTCTCGGCGCGCCAACGGCTCACGTTGTTGCCGGGGTTGATCCTCCTCGTGGGCGTGGCGCTGGGGTGGGCGTGGCAGGGACGTCGCCAGGCGCTGGCGGCCGTGGCCATGACGTTGGTGCTGGCCGCTCCCCTGTGGCTCCCCGACGACACGTTGCAGGACGAACGACACCTCATGCTTGCCTCGCAGGCCGCGAACCGCATGGCACTCCACGCCGCGGAGCTGCGCGACCACGGCAGGTCCGACGAGGCCCGGCAGCTCAACGTGCGCGCCGCCGCCACCGCTCCCTGGCGCCTGGACCACGTGCGCGTGGCGGACCTGGGCTTCCCCGAGGGGTTTGCCCATGCGGCGCTGCAGGCGCACCTGGAAATGTCGTCGGAGGGATGCGCAGCCAAGCTGGACCGCGTGACGTTGGCGCTGGAGGCCGGAGAGGCGGCGCTGGCAACGCCGTTGCTCGACGAGATCGATGCCCAGGCGTGCCATTTCAACCGTCGCGCGCGGCAATCCTCGGAGCCGGGCTACTATCGTGCGTGGGCCGCGCTCGTCGGTGGCGACCGTCCCGGAGCGACGAACCTGTTGCGTGAAGCGTTGGTGCGGAGTCCGGGTGACGCGTTCTCGCTCGCGCTGTTGCACGCGGTGACGGGAGAGGCGGAGCCGCGCACGTTGCTGGAGCGCTACTTCTCTCCGCTCGACGTCCACGTGCTGCTCGCCACGGCGTGTCTGCGCACGGGTTCGACGACGTGCGCGTTGGAGCACGCCACCGCGTTGCGTGGTCTGTGGCCAGAATCCCGACGGGTGGCGCTCATGTTCGCCGCCGCCTTGTCGCTCGCCGGAAAGGCGGAGGAAGCGGTGGGGGTCTACCTGGCGGCGATGGCGCGCAGCGTGGAGCCGGTACTGTACGAGGAACGGATCCTTCCCGCGTTCGCGGCGTGGTTTCCCGCGCATGCGAGTGAGCCTCGTGCGGTGTGGGCCTACGCACGGACCCTGCGCCAATACGGCCGCCACGACGACGCACGGAACGTCTTGCGGCAAGCGCGGGAGGCTGGCGTGCAGGGTGCCGAGCTTGACCTGGAGGCGAAGGCGCTGGGTTTGCCGCCGAACTGACGTCAGGTTCCGGGCACGCTGAACGCGTGGATGCGCGAGGGGGAGCCCTCGTAGCCATCCTTGTCGACGGCGGAGACGCGCCAGAACCATCGGCCGCTCGTCACGGTCTGGGGCAGCGCCACCTCATTCGTCTCCGACGAGACCACGGTGAGCTCATCCGAGAAGCTGGCGTTGCGTGAGAGCTGCACCCGGTAACCGGAAGCGCCTTCCACGACGGAGAAGCGCATCATCACCGGCGCCGTGGCGGGTCCATGCAGGGGACCTGCGGGCGCAGGCGCGACGAGGAGCGGCCGGGGCTGCAGCGGCTTGCCCTTGTCATCCAACCGCGACGCGGTTCCGTCCTCCACCGTCAGCTCCCGCTTGCCGAGGAGGTCCACTTTGCCGCTCTCCACTTCCACGCGTGCGCCGCCGTCGTCGACGGTGAGGCGGAACGTGGCGCCATCTCCTTCCACGGTTCCCACCGGCGTCTGGATGCGGAAGTCCGCACCGCGCTCCCCCGCGGGGACGTCCGCCTCGACGACACCGTGATCCATCACCATCACGCCGCGCCGTTGCTTCTTCGCGTTCATCGTCAGGCTTTCCAGCTTCACCACGCTGCCGCCCAACACCCGCAAGGAGCTGCCATCCGCAAGCTGCATGACCGCCACGGCGTGATCGCCGGTGCTCAGCGTGTCACCGGGACGCAGGTCGCCGCCACGTTCCGCCTTGTTCTCACCGATGGTCACGTCGCCGTCGACGAGGACCACGCGCGCAATGGGCGTCTCCGGCGGGCGTTCCGTGTAGCTGAGCTGGACCACGGCGCTGGTCTCGGCGGCCTCGGTTCGCGGCGCCACGGCGGACACCATGTTCTTGCCAAGACCGGCGGTCACCAGCTTCCCGGCCACCAGCTCTGCCAACGGGAGCGCCGTGCCTGCGGGTCGCACGTCGTCGGGAACGCGGGTGGCCACGGTCACGGCGCGCACCGTCCTCCGCGCCTGCACCAGTTCCGCCACGTGGCGCAGACACGCTTCCGTCTCCGCACTGGCGGCGTTCTCCGGCGTGATGATGCGCCCGGTGACAATCCGTCCGGCGGTGAACTGCACGCCGCCACACGGGTCCTCCTGCGCCGCCACCGACGCAGGAACGAGGAGGAGCGCCAGCAACCCCGCTCTCATGGCTCACCTCCCAGCACAATGAACTCGACGCGCCGGTTCACTTCCCGTCCCTTCTCGTTCTTGTTGTCGGCCACGGGCCGCGTCTCGCCGTAACCCACCGCCTCCAGGCGCTCACCCTCCACGCCTGCGTCCACCAGGAACCGCCGCACCGCCTCCGCACGACGCTGCGAGAGGTCGCGGTTGTGCTCGTCGCTGCCCACGTCATCGGTGTGGCCTTCCACGCGCACCTTCAGTTCCGGGTTGGCTTTCAAGGTGAGTGCCACCTGCAGGAGCAGCTTGAAGGACCGCCGCTGGATCACGTCCTTGCCCGTCTCGAAGTAGACCTTCTCCAGGATCACGATCTGGTCCTTCTTCAGCACCACCTTGGACTTGCCGGCGTCGGGACAACCGTCCTCGTCGAGGTTGCTGTTGATCACCTCGGCCTCCAGGGCGCAGCGGTCATCCGGGTCCAGCACGCCGTCGCGGTCGTTGTCCAGCTCGGGGCAGCCGTCGCCATCCTCGAAGCCGTCCTTGTCCTCGGCGCGGTTCGGACAGCGATCCTCCTCGTCATTCGCACCGTCTCCGTCGGAGTCCATCACCGGAGCGAGCGGCGGAAGCGCGGGGACCATCGGAGCCAGCTCGTCGTCAGGGCAGCCGTCCTCGTCCTGCACGTCGTTCTGCGTCTCCGCCTCCATGGGGCACAGGTCGGAGTCATCCGCCATGCCATCCTGGTCGTTGTCCGGGTCGGGGCAGCCGTCGGTGTCGTCGAAGGTGTCCTGGTCCTCCGGCTCGCGGACGCAGCGGTCGTTGATGTCGATGACGCCGTCTCCATCGGTGTCGGTGGTGTCCAGGAACGGCGGCGGCGGAGGTGGCGGCGGGCAGCCGCGGTGCTCGGGCACGCCGGGAACGGTGGGACATGCGTCGCTGGCGTCGGGGATTCCGTCGTGGTCGCGGTCGGAGGGCTTGGGTGGGAAGTCCAGGCCAAAGTCGGTGGAGAGACGGACGCCGCTCATCACGCGGTAGTCCGGCGTCCCGTACCCGGGCAGCGCCCCGACGGAGAAGCCGACGAAGGGATGCACCCACGCCACGTCGATTCCCGCGGTGGCGGTGATTTCACCGGAGTGCTGGTACGGCTGCACCACGCGCGGAAAGCGCACCTCCGGCTGTGACTGGCTTGCGGCGGGCGTGACGTAGGGAATGGTGACGTAGGGCAGGTTCACCGTCGTGGCGCCGCTGGCTTCCAGGCCCAGCTCGACGGGGAAGTACTTCACCCACTTCACGCGGTCCTTCAGCTTCTTCGCGCGGAAGCCCACGCCGGCCCGACCCACCAGCTCCGGTCCGACGGTGACGTTCGCGATCTCGAAGGGGCGACGGAGGCGGAGCCCGATGTTTCCGCCGAAGAAGAACCCCATCAGCTCTCGGGAAAGCGCCAGCTCGGGGAGGAACGTGGGAAACCCGTCGGAGACGTAGCCGTAACCCCACGGCGCCACGCCCGGAGACGGCTGGATGATGGGTCGCCCGTCGTGGGACGAGCCCAGCTCCACGGCGGAAAAGCCGAGGCCCACCGGCAACGTGAGCTGCGGAACCAGCGCGAGGTCGACGAACTGGTCCTGCGCACGCAGCAGGCGGATCTTGGCGCCGAGCCGGATGTCGCCGAGGTTCACGTGATGCAGCCGCTCCACGCGCACCGGCGCGCCGGAGATTCCCGCTCCGCGGTCCTGGTAGAGGACCAATGGCGCGGCACCAAAGAGCTGGACCCAGTGGAACAGACCAATGGAAGCCGTCATCTCGGTGGCCAGACGTGACTCCACCAGCGTGGCCACCCGACGACGCGACGGGCTGTACGCGACGAGCGGGTTGGACTGGTCGGTCATGGGACCCAGCTGGCCCCGGCGCGTATCCCGCAGCACCACCGGGTTACGCTCGTAGTTGCCCCACAGCCCCACGTCGATATCGAGGTGGCCGATCAGCGAGCCGGAGTTGACGCGGCCGAGCCCCTTGGCGTCGGTGGCGGACTGCCAACGTTCCGCGGGCATGGTCTGGGTCTCCGCGCGCGCGGTCCCACCCCACAGCATCGCCAGCAGGATCAACGCGGCGCCCCGTCGTCGACGACCGAGCAGCACCAGCAGCAGCACCGCGAGCGCGAGGTCCGGCCCGCCGCCCGCGCTGCATCCGCTGCAGCCTCCGCTGGCGTCGTACTCGTCGGCGAATCCGTCGTTGTTGACGTCGTTGAATGCGGGCGCGTCCTCGGCGTTCACCGTGCCTCCGTCCTGCGTGAACACCCCACCGGACGTTGAGCTTCCCGCCCCGCCGGAGGAAGACGCCCCGCCGCCGGACGACGAGGACGACGCGCTCCCCGACGACGAGGACGACGACGAACCGCCGCCCTGGTCATCCACGGGTTGCCGCGGGTCGGTGCCGCGATTGCGCTCCACGCCGTCGTTGACGCCGCCGTCGTCGGTGTCCGGGTCGTTGGGGTTGGTATCCACGTCGGGGTCGTACACGCCCGGCGTGCCACCGGCCACTTCCATGCCGTCGGAGATTCCGTCGCTGTCGGTGTCCCAGTCATGCGGGTCGGTCCCCAGCGCGGCTTCTTCCGCGGCGTCCAGCCCGTCGTGGTCCGGGTCTTCCTCGGCGGTGCCGTCATCCTGGGGCGCGCGCGGGTCGGTCCCCCTGGCCACCTCGGTACCGTCGGAGACTCCGCCGTCGTCGGTGTCCGCGTCGGTGGGATCGGTGTCGACCTCGGGGTTGTAGAGCCCCGGCACCCCGCCCGCGACCTCCTGCCCGTCGGAGAGCCCGTCGCCGTCGGTGTCGCGCAGGTTGGGGTCCGTGCCCAGCGCCAGTTCCTCCGCGGCGGTCAGCCCGTCGCCATCCGCGTCCTCCGAGGCGCTGCCGTCGTCAGTGGGGCTGACCGGGTTGGTGCCCGCGGAGACCTCTTCTCCGTCGGAGGCGCCGCCGTCGTCGGTGTCCGCGTCGGTGGGGTTGGTATCCACGCCGGGATCGAAAGCACCGGGTGTGCCACCGGCCACTTCCGCGCCGTCGGAGAGGCCGTCGCCGTCGGTGTCGGGCAGGTTCGGGTCGGTGCCGAGTGCGAGCTCCGCGTCGTTGGTGAGGCCATCCCCGTCGGGGTCGTTGCTCGGCGGGCCGTCGTCGGCGGGATCCAGCGGGTTGCTCCCGGCGGTCACCTCCGCGCCATCCGGGACGCCGCCGCCGTCGGTGTCCGCGTCCGCGGGGTTGGTGTCCACGCCGGGGTCGTACATGCCGGGAGCTCCACCGGACACCTCCGCACCGTCGGTGAGGCCGTCCCCGTCGGTATCTGCGTCGCGCGGGTTGGTCCCCAGCTGCACCTCGGATGCGTTGTCCAATCCGTCGGCGTCGGGATCCGCGGCGGGACCGTCGGAGTCATCGGCGTCGCGCCAGTCGGGGGTGCCGTCTCCGTCGGAGTCATCCACGCCTTCGATGGCGTCGGAGGCGTCGTCGCCGTCGCTGTTGGTGTCGCGCGCATCCTGGGTGCCGTCGCCATCCGTGTCCACCACGACGCCCCCATTGGTTTCCACCCCGTCGGAAATGCCGTCGCCGTCGGTGTCGGGGTTGTTGGGATCCGTGCCCAGCGTGCCTTCCACGCCGTTGCTGACCCCGTCGCCGTCGTCGTCGCAGTTGTCGCCCGTGCATGGCACCTCGCAGAGGTTCTCGTCGTCATCCACCACGCACGGACCACATCCGGTGGTGGTGCAGGACACGGGGTCGGTGGCGGCATCCAGGCCGGTCACGCCATCGGGCGCCAGCAGGTCCGCGGCAATGGAGTTGGCGTTGTTCGACGTGCCAAAGATGAAGCGCAGCGGCGTCTGCGGACCGATCCCCGCTGCCTCCAGAGCCGCCACGTCGACAGCCCAGTCCAGGAAGAAGTCCGGATCCCCGCCAAACGTGGAGGCCGCGTCCACCACGCGGGTGTGCGTGCTGGCGAGCCACGAGGTGATGAGCTCCTCCGCGCCGTCGGAGGGCGAGCCAATGGACTGCTGCACGGTGTTGCGCTGAAGCGTGACGGTGTCTTCCGGGTTGGAGATGCCGTCCACCATGGAGAGCACCTCGTAGTCGGTGAGGTCCCCGTCGGTGTCCAGCTCCACGGCCCAACCAAAGGGCTTGAGGTTCCCCGCGTTCTGCAGCGGTGTCTCGTTGAGCCGCAGGCGGAAGAACAGGTGCGTGCCGTCGCGCGCCACGGACGCGGCCGGGTTGCCGGCGTCACCCACGATGTCACGCGCACCGGAGGCATCTCCCAACACATCCCCCAGCGGCGCACCGTTGCGCGTCAGGGGATACCAGGCATTGTCCGCCGGAAACGTCTGCCCCTGCGCCACCGACGGCAACATGAACATCGCCGCCAGCACACTCCCCTTGGCACACATTTGTCGCATCACGACGACCTCCACGCCCAAGCCGGCGGCGATGATAGGGCAGCCCGCCGGGACGACCGACCAAACGCCGTCGTCGCTCCTTCCGATGCGACACCGACGTTTTGACAGCGCGCCTCTCCGTGGGCCAAGTAACCACACTGTGCGCGGCCAACCTTCCACCGCGCTTTCCCGACGAGAACGAGGCCCCGGATGCGCCTGTGCCGCTTCACCAGCCCTGAGTTCCCCGAGCCACGCGCGGCAATTCTCGAGGGCGATGTCTTGCACGTGTTGCCGGGGGATATCCACAACGCGGCCGGCCTGGGTCCCAGATCTCCCCAGGTCACGGCGCGGGTCCCGCTCGCCACTGCCCGGTTGCTGGCCCCCGTCGAGCCGAGCAAGGTGGTGGGGGTGGGGCTCAACTACCGCGCGCACGCGCAGGAGATGGGGAAGGCGCTCCCCGACGTGCCGCGGCTGTTCATCAAGCCGTCCACCGCGGTGATTGGCCCCGGCGACGTCATCGTGCGTCCGCCCGAGAGCCAGCGCGTGGACCACGAGGGGGAGCTGGGCGTGGTGATTGGCAAGCGCGCGCGCAAGCTCACGGCGGAGAACGCGCTCTCGTACGTGCTCGGTTACACCTGCGCCAATGACGTCACCGCGCGCGACCTGCAGATTGCCGACGTGCAATTCACCCGCGGGAAGGGCTTTGACACGTTCTGCCCGCTGGGGCCGTGGGTGGAGACGGAGCTGGACCCCAACGCTCTGAAGGTGGAGCTGCGGGTCAACGGGCAGACGCGCCAGAGCGGGAGCACCGCGGACATGGTGCACAGCGTGGTGCAGCTGCTGGTGTTCATCACCGGGATCATGACGCTGCTGCCTGGCGACGTGATTGCCACCGGCACGCCCGCCGGCGTGGGCCCGCTGCTGCCGGGCGACCGCGTCGAGGTGGAGATCCAGGGGATTGGCGTGCTGCAGAACCGCGTGGAGTGAACGTTGGGCGAGCCCACGCTCTCCTGGCAGAGGCCCCGCTGGCCCTCGTGGCTCGCCCTCGGCGCGGTGTTGGCGCTGCTCACCGTGCTCAAGGCCTACGGCGTCCGCCCCGCGCTCTCCGACGAGAACATCTACTTCTACATGGCCACGCGCGTGGTGGCCGGGCGCATGCCCTACGCGGACTTCTCCTTCGCGCACCCGCCGGTGCACCTCATGCTCGGCGTGCCGGTGGCGCTGCTGCATCCCACGCTGGTCGCGTTCAAGCTCATCCCCGTCATCGCCATCCTGGTGACCTGCGCAGCGGCGTGGCTCGTCGCGCGCGGACCGGGCGGAACGCGCTGGCACGAGGTGCGCGGTGCCCTGGGCGCGCTGGCCCTGACCGCCAGTCACGACGTGCTGCGCTCCTCCAGCCACTTCACCGGCTCCACCGAGGCATGCGCGTTTCTCGTCGTGGGCGTGGCGGCCCTGGTGTTCCGGCGCGCGGCATGGTGCGGAGTGATGTTCGGCCTGGCGGCGGGCGTGGCGTTGTACACGGCCCCCAGCGCGGCGGTGATGCTGGCCCTGCTCCTCGTCGGAGATCGGGAGCTGGGGAAGCGCGCGATCATCGCGTGTGCCATCACGGTGGCGTCGTGGAACCTGCTGGGCCTGCTCCTGGGCGGCGCACGTTTCCTCGACGACGTCTACGGCTACCACCTGGGCAAGACCAGCAGCCCCGACGCATTCTCCAACGCGCTCATCATGGTGTGCTTCCACCAGACGCCGCTCTTCCTCGCCGTGCTTCCCGCCGCGACAGCGCTCTTCACCAGCAACGTGCCGTGGCGTCGACATGCCTGGCTCGCGCACCCGTGGGTGCTGTGCGTGGGCGGCGGGGTGGCGTCGCTGCTGTTCCTGGCCACGCAGCCGCGCGTGTTCCACTTCTACCTGCTGCCCATGTTGACGCTGTGGGCTCCGCTCCTCGGCGTGGCGGCGGCGGAGACGCTGCGCGCGGCACTCCACCGACGAGGGAACGCCGTGGTGGCGCTGGCGGTGGCCTGGGGCGTGGTGCTGCTGGTGCACAACGAGGTCTACCGCGCGGTGCCCTACGCCAAGCGCGAGTGGGGCACCTCCCACAGCTACACCTGGGAGCCGGTCCCCGCGCTGGGGCCCATCAACGACGTGGTGCGCGCGCTGTTCTGGTCGGACGTGCGGGTGATCGGTCGGGATTACAGCGGCATCACCTACGCGCTCTGGCACGAATCCCGTGCGTTCGACGCGGCCTTTGCGCTTGCGCAGGAAGTGCAGCGCCAGACCACGCCGGAGCAGACCCTGCTGGGCGACAGCCTGGTGGCCCCGCTGATCGCGCTGCTGGCGGAGCGCCGCCTGGCCCAGGACCGCGCCGACACCAACACGCAGCGCTACGCCAGCGGCCGCGACCGGATTGACGACGTCCTGCGCGGCGCGGAGGCCGACAACCTGGGTGCGGTGGTGGTGAGCCCCGGCAAGCGGTTTGCATCGCTTCCGGGGGTGCGGGAGTGGCTGTCTGAGCGGTTCACGCGGGTGGCCTCGTATCCGGATCACGAGGAGAAAGGCGTGGTGGAGCTGTGGGTGCGACGATGACGCGGAGCGGATGGCTCCTGGCGCTGCTGCTCGCCGCCGGTTGTCCCTCGTCGGGCGAGACGGCCGGTACCGACGGGGGAGCAAAAGGCAGCAAGGTGGTGCAAGGCATCCGTTCCATGACGCCCAAGGGCCTGCGTGACGACGCCGGTCCGACGATGATCGCGTTTGCCACGCCGGGCGGCGCGTCGTTGTGGGCGGTGGACCCGCGCGCGCTGACGGAGGTGCGGGTGGCCGTACGCACCGGCCGGGGCACGCGACTGGCGGAAGCCTTGGAGCGTCACCCCGCGGTGGGACCGGAGCTGCTGGCCAAGGCGCGCGCGGTGAGCGGGCCGGGGCCGGTGGCGGAGCAGGCGGAGGCGGCGCTGATGGGGCCGCTCAGTCTGCCCAGCGGCGGAGAGCACCGTCCCATCAGCCTCTTCCCCAGCGGTCTCACCGACGCGCTGGTGTCCGTCTCGGTGGAGTGCAAGCAGACCGTGGGGCAGCCGGGCGCGGTGGGGCGGGTGCTGGACGGGATTGGCCGCACGCGCGTGCTGCTGTTGCTGGAGGGCCAGGATCTCCAGCGGTACCGCGCATGTGCGGACGCCGCGGTCCTGCCCGCCGACGCGTCGGAAGCCGTCCGCACCGAGCTGACCCGGCTGCGCGCGCTGCTGGCCGACGGCGCCGCCGGAAAGGTGGCGGTGATGATGGCGCTGGGCGACGGCTGAGGGTCTGTCGGTATTCCAAAAGGGAAGTCAGAAGTCAGAATGCAGAAGTCAGAAGGTGCTTGGCCCGTCGTCGTCGCGAGACCACCTTCTGACTCCTGACTCCTGACTTCCTTTTGGGAATTCCCGACACCCCTCAGGAATCCCCAGGCTCGTGCTCAAGGGGGTCCGCCGGATGGCCCTTCCCCTCGTGCAGGCGTCTGCTAGGCTCGCGCGCCTCCCACATGCGTCCGGGGCTTTTCATGCACCATCGCCTGCTGTCTGCCGCCCTTTCCCTGACCCTTGTCGCCTGCACCATGACGGGCGGTGAGGACGCATCCAGCACCTCCTCCGGCGGTGGCGGCGGCTCCACCAGCGGGGGCGCCTCCAGCGGCGGTGGCAGCAGCGGCAGCGGCAGCGGCTCGGGAAGCACGTCCAGCACGTCGTCGGGGGGCAGCTCCAGCAGCGCGGAGCCCACCCAGAGCGTGATCTCCGGCCGCGTGCTGGCCCCCTCCGGCACCTTTGGCCTGTTCGATGCGCTGGTCTCCGTGGACTACACCGACGAGGACGGGGTGGAGCGCCACAAGCAGACCCACACCCGCTTTGACGGCCAGTTCTTCCTGCGCGGGCTCCCGCCGGGGACCTACACCGTGAAGGCGGAGCGCGGCCGCTACACCGGCACCGGCGCCGCCACCATTGATGACCCGCTCTCCCAGGTCACCGGCGTGGACATCCGGGTGCTGGCGGCGGGCGCGCGCTTCGTCGTCGTCACCGGGAGCTATGACAGCATCGAGGACATCATTGGCACCGGCAGCGGGGGCCTGGGGTTCAACCCGGTGATCGTCGACGGGAGCCAGGACTGGGGCGCCGACCCGCCCAACGCTCCCTGGGTGGATGAGGTGGCCACGCCGGAGTACCTGGCCAACGTCGACGCGCTCTTCCTCAACTGCGGCCTGGGGGACGACATCTTCTCCAACCCCAACCTGGCCGACCGTCGCCAGGCGCTGCTGGACTGGATTGCCGCCGGCGGCGGCCTCTACGCCAGCGACTGGGCCTACGACGTGGTGGAGTGGCTCTTCCCCGACCCCATCACCTTCCTGGGCGACGACCTCATCCACGGCGACGCCCAGCAGGGCGACAGCGAGATTGTCACCGCCACCATGGTGGACGAGACGCTGGAGAAGATTGTGGGCCGGACCGTGGAGATCAACTACGACCTGCCCGCCTGGGCCGTGATCGAGGAGGCCACCACCTCCAACACGGTGTCCGTCCTTGCCACAGGCACCGTCCACGCCGGGGTGCGGGAGCTGGAGGAGGTGCCCCTGGCGGTGCGGATCAGGAGCGGGGAAGGCACGGTCATCTACACCACCTTCCACAACGAGGTTCAGCTGGACGAGACGGTGCGGGGCATCCTCAACTACATCGTGATGAGCCTGTGAGCGGGGTGACGGGGGATGGCCACCACGGGGAACGGATTTTCCCAATCACGGTCAGGGTTTTGACGCCTCCGCGGCGCCACCCCTAATCTGGCGGAACGCGATAAGGTCCCCCCGCTCATGGCGCGCTACCCCATCCAGTTCGGGAAATACCTGCTGCTTGAGCGCGTCAATGTCGGCGGCATGGCGGAGGTCTTCAAGTGCAAGACCTTTGGCGTGGCGGGCTTTGAGAAGCTGGTGGCCCTCAAGCGCATCCTCCCGTCCATGGTGGAGGATGAGGAATTCATCCGGATGTTCATCGACGAGGCGCGGATCAGCGTCCAGCTGAACCACGCCAACATCGTCCAGATCTATGAGCTGGGGCGTCATGGCGAGTCCTACTACATCGCCATGGAGTACCTCCCCAGCCGGGACCTGCGGACCATCCTGGACAAGCTGCGCGCCAGCGGGACCCTCATGCCCATCCCGCAGGCGGCCTTCGTGGCGTCCAAGATCTGTGAGGCGCTGGACTACGCGCACCGCAAGAAGGACCCCGCCGGCAACCCCATGAACATCATCCACCGCGACGTCAGCCCGCAGAACGTCCTGGTGGGATACGAGGGTGAGGTCAAGGTCATTGACTTTGGCATTGCCAAGGCGGCCAACCGCGCCAGCAAGACCCAGGCGGGCGTGCTGAAGGGCAAGTTCGGCTACATGAGCCCGGAGCAGGTGCGCGGCCTGCCCATTGACCGTCGCAGCGACATCTTTGCGGTGGGCGTGCTGCTCTACGAGATGCTCACCGGCGAGCGCCTGTTCATCGGTGAGAGCGACTTCTCGACGTTGGAGCGGGTGCGCAACGCGGAGGTGGTGCCGCCCACCACGTACAACAAGAAGATCAGCCGCGAGCTGGAGACCATTGTCCTCAAGGCCCTGGCCCGGGAGGTGGAGGACCGCTACCAGTGGGCCAGCGACCTCGCCGAGGACCTGCAGCGGTTCATGATCGAGGACCGCAACATCTACAACACCAAGCGCCTGGCAGCGTACATGCGGGATGCGTACGCGGCGGAAATCGCCATGGAACAGGCGAAGATGGAGGAGTACCTCAAGATCTCCGCGCCGGCCGACCCGGAGCCGCAGGAGACCGGGGGACCGGAGCGCACGTTCGTCTTCGAGGCCAGCGTGGTGGCGCAGGGCATGACGGAGACGAGCAACCCGCAGGTCAAGCCGGCGGCCAGCCAGGCCAAGCCCGCTCCCAAGGCTCCTCCCGCGCCCACCCGTCCCGCCAACCCGCCCATTGCCACCCAGCCGGCCATGCCGGCCATGGAAGACGACGACGAGCCCGACGAGCCGAAGACCGACCCCACCATGGCGGCCCCGGCCATCGACGACGACGTGGCGAACGAGGAGGAGCTGGACGCCAAGACCTCGCTCTCCCCCATGCCGGAGCCGCCGGCGCCGGAGCGTTCGGGTCGCAAGGCGCCGTCCCCGCCCAAACCGGAGCCCGTGCGCCCGGCGGAGAAGAGCGGCGTTGCGCCCGCGGCCAACCGTCCCAAGACGGCCCCCAAGCCCGCCGCGCCCGCCCCGGCAGCCGCTGCCGCGCCGGAGGTGCGTCGTCCCACCAAC
>JBFMGU010000076.1:0-40968 GCA_040752415.1 Myxococcota bacterium | reverse complement strand
GTCAGAATGGGACGGGGTTTCCCCTCGGTGAACCTTCTGACTTCTGACTTCTGACTCCTGACTTCCTTTCCGCCTTTCGCCGAGCGGCTCCCTACCCCGAACCCGCCCCCGCCGTCAGCTGGGCATCATGGCTGGCAGGAGCCACCGGCTGCTGCACGGGCAGGGGCGTGGGCGGAGAGAGGCTGGGCATCAGCGGCGGCAGCGTCACGCGCAGGCTGGCGGTGATGGCGTCCTGCAGCAGCGTGCGCGCGCGGGCCCACGTGTCATCCCAGCTGGTGTGGGCCAGGTGCTCGGCGCGTCGCTCCGCGTTGCGGGGGACCTGTCCGGCCAAGGCCGCCTCCACGTGGGCCAGAAAGCCGCTCCCCTCGCCCGCCACCTGCACCAGCTCCGCGCCCACGACGGACTGGACCTCCGGCGCCACCACGGTGGCCACCACGGGGCGGTCCGCCGCCAGGCACTCCAGCACCCGGGCCGCGGAGAGCGGACGCGCCGGCAGCTGCGGCAACAGCGGCATGGTGACAACGTCCAACGCGGCCAGCAGCCCGGGAGTCTCCTCGAGCGGACGCAGCCCCACGTGGTGCACGTTGTCCCGACGGGGAATCCGCCCGCGGCTCTGCCAGGTGGACGGACCCACCAGGACCCAGTGCCACTGCGGGCGCGCGTCGGCCATGGCGCAGAGCAGCTCGGTGTCCAGGCGCTCATCCAGCGGACAGAGCACGCCCAACCGCGGGCGTGGAATGTCCTTGAGCTCCTCCGGCTCCGAACCACCGCGCTGGTACGCCGCCACGTCGACACCGCTGGGCAGCACCACCACCCGCGCGTGATGGCGGCGACGCGGCTCGGCCAGCTGCTCACCGTCGGCGAGCACGAAGGTGGCGCGCTGCAACAATTCCTGCTCCCGCTCCCGCAACACCTCCGGCGCGCCGCGGGGGCCGTGGAGGTCATCCATGACGTCGTAGACGGTGACCAGCGGGCGCAGGTGGCGGGTGTGCGGCGCGGCGTTGGGTGTGGTCAGCCACAACACGTGCTCCCGGATGTCGTGATCCACCACCAGCACGTCGATGAGCCGCTTGAGCGAGGCGAGCTCCTTCTTGTCGCTCAAGCCCACCGGCAGGTACGGCGTCACCACCACCACGTTCCCGCCGCCATCTCCCAGCTCCATGCGGACGGTGCCGTCGTCGTAGATGGGCTCCTCGACGAAGAACACCCGGTGCTCGGCGGCGCAGCGCCGCAGGAGCTGGTGGGCCCGGAGCTGCTGGGCGCGCCAGCGCAGGTGGGAAAAGCAGAGCACGTCGATGCGGGGCGACATGGGGCCTCCGTCGGCAGATGCGGTGGATGGTGGTTGCGGAGCCGGACCGTCGGAACGGAGTGCGTGGTGACCGCGGCCCCCTGCCGGTCCTGACGCTGGTGTAACTGTGGAGCCGGGAAACCGCAGCCGGCTGACCTACTCGTCGGGAAACCGGTAGGGCGCCACCACCACCACGCCCAGCTGTGCGCCGCCCTGACGGGTGAGCTCCCGCACCAGGCCTTCCCGGTGGTTGGCGCCCATCACCATCACGCACGCACCGCCGGCCCCCACCCGCTGCAGCGTGCGCGACACCGCCGCCGCCTCGCGCTCGACACCGGCGGTCTTCTCGTAGCGGGCGTTGAGCGCGGCCAGCTCCTTCTCCAGGCGCGCCTTGCGTTTCTGCTCCGACCGCTTGAGCGTTCGTGGCTTCTTCTGCGGCCCGCGCCCCTCCGCCCGACGGGCGGCGAGCTCCTGGTAATACCGGTGGTAGCCCTCCACCTCCTCGGTCCGCAGCAGCTCGTCGGTGATGCGCCGCGCCAACCCCGCCGCCCGTCCCAGCGCCTGCGCCGTCACCTCGTCACCCTCCCGCAACGAAAGCTTGCGCACGCCGTCCAACGTCGCCAACGCCGCACGCACGGGGGTCACCACGTCGGTGTGGAACGCGGGGTACTCCTCCAGCCACATGCGCCCCAGCGCATCCTCGCCGTCCTCCTCCACCGGCGTGGTGAGCAGGGCCAGCTCCTCCTCGAGCGGACGCATGCGGGAGAGCAGCTCCAGCGAGCGCGCGTTCAGCGCGGCGTCCTCCAACCCGAAGCGCGTGAGCCCCTCCGGCGTAGCGTCCTGCACCTCCAGGCGCGCCAGCGCCAGCCCCACGCCGTCCAGCATCAGCGCCTGGCGACGGAGATACGGCGTGAGCAACCGCAGCAGCGTGTCCAGCGCCGGCGCCACGGCGGGTTGTTCCCGGGCCACCGTCGTCACCGCGGTCTCGCGCAGGGCGCGCAGGTCGGTGAGCCAGGCGCCCATCTGCTCCAGCTCGGGGTTGCCCAGCATGCGTTCCATGACGCTGCCCTCCGTCCCCACACAACGCACACCGTGGGCGCGGACCAGGCGTGTGACGAGGAAGTCGATGTTGCCCTGCACCTGGCTGATGACCTCCCCCAGCGAGGACCAGGTGATGGGCAGCACCGGAGAGCGGTGGAACTGCGGGACCAGGAACACCACGCGCTCGGCGGTGGCGGGACCGTGCACCTCCTCGACGAAGAACGCATTGTCGTGGTCCGGGTCCGCCTGGAGCGCGGCCACGTGACCCTCCAGCGTGGGCCGAGCCTGGGGAGCGTTGTCGGGTTGCCAGGTCTCGTCGGGGAGGATGGCGCGGAGGCGTGCGTGCAGGACCGCGCGTGCGTCGGGGGCGCCGGCCAGGGCCACCAGCGGGAGCAGGAGCAACAACGGGGCAGCAACACGACGACGCACGGTCCGCCTCGGTACGACAGCGCGGCCGTCATGGGGTTCCGCTCCCTCGCGGTCAAGTGCCGGGTGGACCCTTCCCGGGGCGCATCCGGTGCTACGGTGTGCACCTTGTCCGAGCGCATCGGGCGGTTCCGCGATGATGAGGGCGGTTGAAGTGAGCGCGTCATGAGTGCCCGCAAGGTGGACCCGGCGTCCGTCCATCCCGCATCCTCCGACGCTGCCCCACAAGCGGACGCGCTCCCGTCGACGGGACGACGTGCCTTCGCCGTCGCTCTCGCGATGCTGCTGTTGGCGGGCGCCGCGATCCAGCTCGCCTACGTCGTCGACGCGTTCCCGGCCCATGACGACTGGTGCCGAACCTATCGCGGGCGCACGTCGGACGTGTTGACGGTTGTCGGGGAGGAGTACCGGACCTGGACGGGTCGCTGGCTCGGCATCGGGTTGGCGGTGTCGACGGGAGCGGTGTTCCCCGACATTGTTCGCGGCTACCCGTGGGCGCTCGGCCTGGGGGCCCTGTTGCTGTTCCTCTCGGCCATGGGGCTGCTGAGGTCCCTGCTTCCCTCCGCGCGACGGATCCAGCTCACGGCGGCGGCGGGCCTGGTCATCCTCTTCCTGCTCACGCGCGCGCCCCAGGTCGGTGAGATGCTCTTCTGGTTGACGGGGGCTTGCGAGTATCTCGTGCCCCTCGCCGTCAGTTGGATGCTGATGGCCGCGCTGCACCGTGCCACCGCCACCGACGGGCGTCACGGATGGGCGTGGGCCCTGGCCGCGTGCGCCGCTGCCGCGCTGGCGCCGCTGCACGAGCTCGCGGGGCTGATGGGCCTGGGTTTCGTGGCCGTGCTGGCGCTGGCGTCGT
Source organism: Myxococcota bacterium (assembly GCA_040752415.1). Taxonomy (GTDB): domain Bacteria; phylum Myxococcota; class JACRCW01; order JACRCW01; family JACRCW01; genus JBFMGU01. Next base: position 37,357 of record JBFMGU010000076.1, on the reverse strand, counting down.
TCCTGAACGGGAAGCAGCCTCCCAGGGCGCTCTGGCTCGTCGCGGCGGTGGGTGTTGCCGGCCTCGTAACCAACGTGTTGGCGCCGGGCAACAGCGTTCGCCTCGGCGTCGCGCCCGCGGAGCCCTCCGTCGTCAAGGTGCTGGCGTACTCGTTCCTGAAGCTCCATCACATGGTGCTCGACTGGGTCGCGGACCCCGCGGTCTGGACGGGCACGTTCTGGTTGGCGCTGGTTGCCGCGCGCACTGCGCCGCCTTCGCGCTACCGGATGCGGCCCCTGGCCTGGCTGGTCTCCGTCGTGGCCGTGGCCTGGGGAGCCTACGCGGCGTGCGCGTGGGCCCTGGACTACTGGGTGCCGCCACGCGTCATCGGTCTCATCACGGGGTGGCTCGTGGGAGCCTGGCTCCACGGCGTGGTCTGGTTCGCCTCATCCCACGCGGAGCTCGTGCAACGTGTCACCGATCGCGCTCCACGCGTCGCGGCGGCGGTTCCGTGGTTGATGCTCGTCATGATCTACGGGCACGGCAACATGCGCTCGCTCGGCTACGACGCCATCACGCGACTGCCCCGCTACTCGAGCGTCATGCGCGCGAACCTGGCCGCGCTTGCGGCATCACCACCGGACACCGTCGTGACGGTGCGCGTGCCACCGGAGAGCCCGCGGGCGCTCACCACCCTGCTCACGCCGGATTCCGCGCAGGCCTACTTCGACGCAGCCTGCTTGCGGGAGTCACTCGGGGGAAGCGAGCCGCGGCTCGAGGGGAAGGACGACGTCCCAGCGACCGGAGCGTCGCCACCAGGCCACGGTAGATAGGCCAAGCTCAACGCCCACGCCGGTCCGGGCAGCGGGTTGTCGCCCACGCTGCGGCTCATCCGGGACACCGACGCGAGACATCCGCAGGAGGGGTGGCCGCGCTTGCTGACCAACGACGATGTCGTGGGACAAAACCGAGGTGCTCATGCGGCGGGTCACGGCGCTGTCACGTCGTTGGCGTCACCTGGACGTCGCGCAGCAAGCGGCCGTGCAAGGTGTTCCCGGCCGTGCCGGAAGCCTGTGAATGGATGGCCGCCACGCTGGCGGAGCTCGGCGGTCGCCAGCCCAGCGCGGATGAGCTGCGCATGTGCGCGGATGAGGCGTTGAAGGGATGGCCCAGGTCCCGCCACGATCCGCGGCCCCCGGCGCCATCAAGCGCGCAGCGCGGTGGTGCGACGGATGGCTCCCGCGGTGACGCGCAGCCCGGCGCGCTCCGCCAGCTCCGCCACCGTCTGCACCGCGTGCATCAGCTCCGCGTTGCGCTCACCCCGCAGCGCGGACGCGGCACCGCGCGCCCACACCCAGAGCATGCGCGCGTAGCGCGACATCTCCGGCCCATGCTGGGCGGCCACGGCCTCCGCGTCACGCTCCAGGAGGTCCACCTCCCCGTCCTGCGCGGCGCGCCGGATGGACGCCTCGCGGAACATGAGGTTCATGAAGGCGGGTGCCCCGGGCTCCAGCGCCTCGGCCTCACGTCGGAGACGGGCGCGCTCGGCGGCGTCCTCACAGTAGCGTAGCTCCTCGCTGACCAGCCACGGTCCACTGAATGCGCGCACCGACGGCTGCTCGCACACCTTGGCCGCCTCCGCCAGCCGTGCCCGGGCCCGCGCAACGTCACCCTGCAACATGGCGGCGCGGCACAGGAACACCAGCCCTTCCACGGCAAACAACGGAGTGCCGGCGCGACTCGACGTCTGCAGCGCCACCTCCAGCAGCGGCACCGCCTTCTCCAAGTCATGCTGTTCCAGCAGCAGGAGACCCTGGAGCAGCTGCGCCAACACCTGCGCGCGGAGATTGCCCACGTGGCCAGCGCGCCGCGCCGCCTGCTCCATCTCGTCGATCATCCCCAGGGTCTGCAGGTCAAAGAACCCCGCCCATCCCACCATGGGTGCGTTGGCCACCTCCACGCGGACGAGATTGCGCGCGCGCGCCAACGCCACGCACTCGCGGAACCGCAGGCAGGACAGCGCCGCGTGGCCGGAGAGATGCGCCGCGTCGCCCATGCCGCCCAGCGCCCGGACCTGGCCCTCCACCCAGCGCGCTTCCGTCGAGAACACGCGTGCCTGCTCGTGACCGCGCACGCACTCCTCGTACCGACGGAGCGTGAAGGCGGCATTGGCGCGAAGGTGATGGATGTCCGCCAGCGCGCGCAACATGCCGTGCTGACGCGCCAGGGGCTCGGCGTGGTCCAGCACGGGGAGCACGTCCTCGGCGCGATGAATGGCGCGGTAGCACTCCGCCATGCCGATCCAGGCGCGCACCCTTTCCTCGTCGTGGGTGGCCTGCTCCAGCGCGTGTCTCACCTCCTCCATGGCCTCCGGCACGCGACCCAGCACACGCAGCACCTCACCCCGCAACGCACGCAGCTGGAACCGGGCGCTCGGCGAGCCCGCGGCCTTCTCCCGCGCGGCCAGGTCCAGGAGGCGCAGCGCGCGGTGGTGCTCATGGTGGCCCAGCAGTTCCTGCACCGCCGTCACGCACGCTTCCGCCGCGGTCGGGGATTCCGCGCGAATAAGATGCTCGGCGCGCAGCGGTGCGTCATGGGCGTGGTGCTCCGCGGCGCGCTGGTGGAACTGCGAACGTGTGGCGCGCACCAACGTGGCGTAGACGGTCTCCTGCACCAGCGCCTGCGTGAAGCCCACCTGCTCCTCCACGCACCGCACCAGGTGATGCGCTTCCAGCTCCTGGCAGTGGTACGCGTCGTTGTTGAGCACCGCGCGCAGCGCCCGCAGCGGGAAGCGGGTGCCCAACGTGGCGGCCGCCTGCAACGCGGTGCGGTCGACGGGGGAGAGCCGGTCCATGCGCGCCTGCACCACGCTGCGGACGGACCCCGGCAGCTCCGTGGCGCCACCATCCACGCCGCTGCGCAACAGCTGCTCCAGGAAGAACGGGTTGCCGCCCGCTCGCTCCACGCACAGCTCCACGACGTCATCCGGCACCGCATGAGCGGCGGCCATGGCACGCGCGGCGTCGCGGTCCAGCGGTCCCAGCGGTACGCCCACCACGCGACACTCCGCCCGCGCCAACCACGCCGCGTCAACCAACCGGGAGGCCTCGGCGCGCGCGGTGACCGCCACCACCAGGGGCGCGCGCATGGTCAACGCCGCCAGCGCCGTGAGGCATTCCAGCAGGGGCGCATCCGCTCCGTGCACGTCCTCGACGGTGATGACCACCGGCCCCGCGCGGCACGCCTGCTCGGCCAGCGCCACCAGCGCCTCACGCTCACCCCGTTGCCGTGCCGCGGGCTCCATGGCGGACAACAACATCCGATCCTGCTCGGAGAGCGGGAGGTCCAGGAGCGCGGCCAGGTGGCGGCGGTGACCTTCCTGGGGCGCCCCCTCGGGGCTCTCCCCGGCCCGGGCGTGGAGGGCTCGCACCAGCGCGCGCGTGGCGTCCTGTCCGCTGGCCATGCCGAAATCCAGCACCCAGGCCCGACAGCTCACCACGCGCTCGTCGGTGGCCATGGCCACGAGCTCCTCGAGCACGCGCGTCTTGCCAATGCCCGCCTCGCCGGTCAGCACCACCGTCACGCCGTGGCCCTGTTTCACGTCGGAGATCACCTGCTCCAGGCGGGCGCGCTCGGACTCCCGTCCCACCAGCGGCCCCAGGTCCACCCCCAGGTCCTCCACGACGTGCGTGGGCGCCCAGATGCGCACCGGCCGGGCCAGCCCCTTCACCGGCACCTCGCCCCGGTCGCCGAAGGCGATGCGCGCACCGACGGAGAGCTTCACGTTGTCGGCAACCACGGTCTCGCCGGGGGCGGCCTTGTCCATGAGTCGCGCGGCCAGGTTCACCGCGTCGCCAATCACGGTGTACTCGCGGTGATGGTGGCTGCCGGTCTCACTGGCCACCACCGTACCGCTGGCAATGCCGGCGTGCGTCTTGAGGGGAGGGTCCAGCTGGGAGACGCCGCGGTGGATGTCCAGGGCGGCCCGCACCGCGCGCTCGGGGTCATTGGCGTGGGCCACCGGGGCGCCGAAGACGGCCATCACCGCGTCGCCAATGTGCTTGTCAATGCGGCCACCGTACCGTCGCACCGCCGCGTCCACGACGTCAAAGTAGCGGTTGAGCAGCGCGTGCGTCTCTTCCGGGTCCAGCTTGCTGGAGAGCGCGGTGTAACCGGTGAGGTCCGCGAACAGGACGGTGACCTGACGACGCTCCCCGCTGGCGGACTGCCCCAGGCGCTGCCCGCACGCGGGGCAGAAGCGGTAGGTGCCGAGCACGCCCTCCCCGCACGAGGGACACGCCGCCTCGAGGGGGCTGCGGCACGCCGTGCACGCGCTGGCGCGGTAGGCGTTGATGGTGTGGCACGCGTGGCAGCGCATGTGCGCCACGACGTGTAGACCCGCCCACCGGAGGGCGCAAGGCGCGCGCGAGCGAGAGGGACCGCGGGCCGGCTGGGGTACGCGCCCCGGTGGCTGTGCGAATCACAGGCGCTGTGATATCTCCACAGCGAGCTGTGACAGCCCCCGCCACGGCGCGGATCGCCGGGCGCCGCGAGGACAACCGCCACCATGAACGACACCCGCAGAACGACCGCCCTGACCGACCTGAGGCACCAAGGCAGGAGCGCCCTTGCCATTCAGCGCCAGCGCGCCCAGGAAGTGCTGGCTCACATCCGGCGCAACCTCGGCCTCATCTCCGACGCATTCTACGAGCTGGGCGAGGGCCTCCGTGAGCTCCACAACAACCAGCTCTACGTGGCACTTGGCTACCAGACCTTCCGCGAAATGCTGCAGGAGGAGAACCTCGGCGGTTATTCACAGGCGCTGAAGCTCATCCAGGTGGTCACGCACATCCCGCGCGAGCACGCCGTCCAACTGGGCGCGGAGAAATGCTATGCCATCACGCGTTACGCGCGGGCCGACCCCGACGCCCCCGACATCAAGGCGTTGCTGAGCGGGCGTGCGGAGATCGACGGCAAGGCGCTCTCCGACTGGACCGCCACCGACCTGCACGCCCTGACGCGCAAGTTGGCGACCCGGAAGCGCTCCGTCTCCGACGCGGATGCGCGGCGCACCGCCCGCACGGCCCAGGCCGCGTTGCGCCAGCACGGCTTTTCCGGCGCCACGGTCACCGCGCGCAGTGGGCGCCACGGCATCAGCTTCCGGGTGGTTCTCGACATGGATCAGGGTGTGCTCGCGCGGCTGACGCGCTTGAAGTGAGCTGCCATCCTGGGAGCAGCGGCGTTGGCCGTCCCACCGGCGCGGATGCCGCGGCATGCTGGGAAACCCAGAGGAGAAGCACGGTGAGCAATCCCTACTGTCAGGCCCTCAACATCTCTCCGCCATCCCTCGCTGCGGTGCGGTCCCACCCCGCGGCCAGCACGTTCCGGCTGCTCCTGGTGGCGTTGCTGGAACGTGGCGGTCCCATGACGCTGCCGGAGGTTGCGCGGCGCTTCGAGGAGGTGGGGCTCGCGCCGGCACCGGTTTCGTTGGAGTCACTGAGGAAGTGCCGGCCCGCCCGGCCGCCGGTGTACCGGCAAGGCGAGACGTACTGCCTGGACGCCCATGACGATGAGGTTGATCTCATCCTGTTCATCCTGGGTCTGCGACCGCCCAAGCGACAGCCCCTGCCCCTTGTGCACGCCGCGCCACCGCCGTCCCGCCCCCTGGACGAACCGCTGACGGAGGCGGAACTCGACGAGGCGTGGCGGGGTGCCTCCCTGTGGAGCTGGTCCGTGCAGCGCGTGGCCTTGGCCGTCGTGGATGCCATCGGCGCGCAGGACCCGGAGTCCATCCGTGAATTCGTGGCCACCCGGGCGGCGCAACACTCCTTCCACCTGCCCGCACCGCACCTGGAAAAACGGAGCTCCGCCATCCGCGTCCGTTCCGACGGGAAGTGGGAGGCGGTGGAAGGCACCTCGGAGTTGACGTCGGCGCGCCGCGCGGTGCGGGAGCGGCTGGCGTCGGTCCGTGCGCAGCCTCCGCGGCCAGACCCCGCGCTGATACAGCAGAGGATGCGGGAGATTGAAGACCAGCGCAGGCTGCACGCCGCCGAGCTGGCGCGACTCCGCCGGGTCATCATCCATCCCTTCCCGCTGCGGGCGCCGGAGGCGGTGGTTCTCGTCGACGTTGGTGAGCGGAGGCTGAAGACCCTGCGTGGACCTGGGTTGCAGCACCTCACCGGGGAGCTGGACGCCTACGACGTGGTAGCAGGACTGGAGGTGCGCACCGCGCTGACCGGGCTGGGTCTGGACGCGGAACGGCGACCGCTGGCGGAGCTGGGCCCCCCGCAAAAGACCATCAAGCTCAACCAGCGAGGGCGGGTCCTGAAGATCACCACCCCGCTGCTGCTGCTGGGGTCGTGCGGCATCGGGCGGCCCTTTGGCGACGCGGGCAAGCTCACCGCGTACCTGCGCGCGGGGGACCAGACCCGCTTCATCCGGCGCCTGGAAGCGGACGCCAAGGCGTTGCTGGCCTACTACCAGTACGGGCGTCTGCACGGGTACGTGCGGCTGAGGTGGGGATTCCTGGATGAGCACATCCCGGTGCCGTGGTGCCACCGGGACGAGGTGACCCTGCATGGGATGAAGGCCACGGCCTACCAGCGGGGCGTACCCCTGGAGGTGGTGTGCGGCAGCGCGCCCGGATGGAGTGACCCGTGGTCGCGGGTCCAGCGGTGCACGGTGAGGGCGGGGCAGCGTGAGTGGGACCTGCGGCTGTTTGATGAGAATGGGTTCCACGTGCCGGATGAAGACGTGCAGCTGGCGCGCGCGGCGGAGGTCTGAGGCAGACCGCGGCGCGTGCGCAACAAGACTTCCTGCTGGCGGTGCAAGGCGCCTTGCAGGTACCGGCGCGGCGAACGGCATGACCCGCGGACATGGGATGGGCGATCGCTGCCGCGTGGGCTCACGGGTCCTGTGAGGTCATCACAGCGCGCTGTGGCCCTGGCGGTTCACGCCTGGGCCCACGCACGAGCCCGATCATCCGACGGATCAGAGGTGCTCGCGCGGCTGAGGCGCCTGAGGTCCCCCGACGAGAAACGGTAGCGGGGCGCCCGCCGCCACACCGCGCGACGAGCGCCCCGGGTCTACCGACGTTGCGGGCGTTTCAGATGGTGAGCGCACCGGTGCGCAGCAGGTACGCCAGCCGCTCCCGCTGACCGGGCTCCAGCATGGCGTGCGTGCGGGACAACGTGCGCACCACCGCGTCCCTCAGCCGCTCCGCAATGCGCACCCGCTCGGCCGCAATCTCCTTGGCGCGGGCCTCGTCGAACTTCTCGGCGGCGAACAACGAGGCGAACTCATTGACCACCTTGCGATCGTCGACGGCGGCCTGGGCGCGCTCGGTCTTGATGTCGTTGAGGATCGCGGCGAGCTGCGCCACCTGGCTCTCGGACAGCTGGAGCTTGTGGGCCATGAAGCGCAGGGGTCGCCGCACGCCAAAGCTGCCGCTCCCGAGGTCATCCATCTCTGAGTACCAGGTGTTCTCCGGGCCCGGCGCCGCCGCCGAGGTCCCGCAACCAGCCGACACACCGCAAGCCGCGGCACGCCGACCCCACATGAAGGGCCAACCGTACATGTTTCCTCCAACTCGCCAGGGCGATGCGCTCCCAGCGGGGATTGCTCGCGCGGGCCCAATGCCTCGCGCGGTGTGATCAACATGCGAATCGGCACGCAGCGTGTCAAGCCAGAGCCCCGGTCCACGCCCAGACGTTTGCTATGGTCCCTGGTCCATGTCCGCCCTCACCCTGCCCCGCGCGGATGCGCGCACCGCCGACGTGGCGAAGAACGCCCAGGCCCTCATGCTCAAGCTCGTGGACAACCTGGAGACGGTGATCCGCGGCAAACGCGACACGCTCGAGCTGCTGCTGTGCTGCGTGGCCAGCGGCGGGCACGTGCTGCTGGAGGACATCCCGGGCACGGGGAAGACCACGCTGGCCAAGTCGCTGGCGCAGAGCACGGGGTGCGTGTTCAAGCGCGTGCAGTTCACGCCGGACCTGCTGCCCACGGACATCCTGGGCGCGTCCATCTTCCGTCCCCAGGACGGCAGCTTCACCTTCAAGCCCGGTCCCATCTTCGCCAACGTGCTCATTGCGGACGAGATCAACCGCGCCAGCCCGCGTACCCAGAGCGCGCTTTTGGAGGCGCTGAGCGAGGGGCAGGTCACCGTCGACGGACAGACACATCCGCTGAGCCCGCCCTTCCTGTGCATCGCCACGCAGAACCCCGTCGAGTTCCACGGCACCTACCCGCTCCCCGAGGCGCAGCTCGACCGTTTCGCGGTGCAGCTCACCCTGGGCTACCCGCCGGAGAGCGAGGAGCGACGCATCCTCTCCAGTCACGCGCGTGGTCACCCGCTGCAGGACCTCAAGGCGGTGGCCAGCGCGGAGGAGCTGGTGGCGCTGCAGCGCGCGGTCGACGACGTCATCATGGAGGACTCCGTCTCCGACCATCTCTTCCGCGTGGTGCACGCCACCCGCAACCACCCCTCCATCCGCCTGGGCGTGAGCATGCGCGGGGCGCTGCTGTACGCGCGCATCTGTCGGGCCCGCGCGCTGTTCCATGGCCGTGACTACGTGCTCCCCGAGGATCTCAAGGCCCTGGCGGTGAGTGTGCTCGCGCACCGGCTCGTCCTGGACACGCGTGCGCGTTACTCCGGCGCGGACCGCAAGCAGCTCATCGTTGACATCCTGGGCAGCGTGCCCGTGCCGCGCTGACGAGGAGAAACCGTGGCGCGACGCTGGTCGTTCTTCATGTCGCCGCTGGAGCACCGGTCCATCCGGGAGCTCGAGGATTCCTATCGCGGTCAGCTCACCGTGGGCGGGCGCGTGTTGCTCTGGGGCAGCGTGGCCGCGGGCATCCTCCTGCTGGGCGGACTGCAACCGCCGCTCATGCTGGCCTTTGCCTTCTGCGCCAGCGCCCTCGTGTGCGCTTTTCTCGTCGGAGCGCCGTTCCGGCCACGGGTCAACCTGCAGCGCCACCTCCCGCCACCCGCCAGCGCCGGCGACGTGCTCACCTACCAGGTCACCGTGCGCAACGACGGGAGACGACCACTGCGCCACGTGGTGGTGGAGGAGCGCAAGCTGCCGCCGGAGATCCGGCCCGTGGGCGAGCCGCCGCTGGTGGAGTTGCTGGAGCCGGGTGAGCAGACCCGCGTGACGTTGAAGCTGAGTTGCTCCGCGCGTGGTGCGTATGAGCTGCGTGGGCTTCAGGCGGGAAGCTGTTTTCCCACGGGGCTGGTGAAGTGGACGCGTCGTTCTCCGTCGGCGGACCGGCTGCTGGTCTACCCGCGTTTCACGCCGCTGGAGTCGTTCGAGGTGCCGCACGGCCGCAACTACCAGCCCGGCGGTATTGCCGTGGCCAGCCAGATTGGTGAGTCCACCGAGTTCTCCGGCACGCGGGAATGGCGTGAGGGTGACCGCGTGCGCGACATCCACTGGCCCTCGTACGCGCGTACGGGCGAGCTCATCATCAAGGAGTTCCAGGAGGAGTACTTCGTCCGGCTGGCCATGGTGCTCGACGTGGAGGTGAAGAACGCCAAGCAGGAGAGGCTGTTCGAGCGCGGGCTCTCCTTGGCGGCGGGCATTGCGGATGTGCTGGCGCGCAAGGAGTACATCATCGACCTGTTCGCCGCGGGCCAGGACATCTTCCACTTCCAGGCGGGACGCGCGCTGGCGCACTTCGAGAACATCCTGGAGATCCTGGCCTGCGTGGAGCCGGGCCGACGCCTCGACGTGCGCAAGCTGGAATCCGTGCTGGTTCCCGAGGCGTCCAAGCTGAGCGCCATCATCTTCGTCATGATGGACTGGGATCCCTCTCGCGCGGACCTGGTGCAGCTCCTCAAGCAGCATGGTGTGGCGGTGCGCGTGTTGTGCATGAACGAGAAGCGCGTCCCCGACGGTCTCAGCCCCGAGGAGGTGGTGCCGTTGCAATGAGCCCTGTCCTGCCTCCCCTGCTGGCCGCGTTGCCGCTCCTTGCCGCGCTCTTCGTGCACGGGGTGGCGCATGACCGCTTCGTGCTCTCGTTTCCGGTGGGCCTGACGCTGTTGTTCTTCGCGGCGCGTCGTCGCGTGTGGACGCACAAGCGGTCCCACCTGCTGGCATGGGGCGGCGCGGGGATGGTGCTGGGACTGCTGCTGCTCCTCGTCAATGAGCCGCCCAGCGGGCCGTTCCCTGGTCCCCTGCTCTCGCTGTTGTGCACCGGTCTCGTCGGGCTGGCGGTGTATTGCACGCTGAGCGGCAGCACCATGTACGCGTGGGTGTACGGATGGCTGCTGGCGGTGTTGTCGTTGACCGTGCCGCGCACGGCGGTGCTGGAAGGCGCGGTGGCGCTGCTGGCCGCGGTCACGCTGACGTGCATCTTTGCGCAGATGCGACTGTGGCGCGCGGGCCCGGGTGGCGTCGTGGGGTTCGGGGTGTTCGTGACCATGGTGGCGCCTGCGTCGCTGGGCCTGTCCTGGGTCATCGAGGAGAACGAGGGTGCGCTGGCGCGCATGGCCTACGGGCTCATCTCCGAGCTGGGCGCGCCCACCGGCCTGGGCTTCGAGCCCACCATCTCGCTCACCTCGCGCGCCTCCGTGGAGCCCACCGCGCGGCCCCTCCTCGACGTGGCGGGAACCCCGGAGCGGCTGCGCACCGTGGTGCTGGACAGCTTTGACGGCACCACCTGGAAGGCCTCGCGCACCCTGCAGTCCCGCGAGATGACCGCGCCCCCGACGGGAGCTGGGGACCACGTTGTCGAGCTGGTGGCCTTGGAGGACCTGGGAGCGCACGTGCCCGCTCCCAGCGGCACTTCCGTGGTGGAGGGCGTGGACACGCGCGTGGAGGGCGGCTGGGTGTTCCGGGGCCAGATGACGGTGGGCAAGCCCGTGACGCTGCGGACCTCCCGCGGTGAGACGGCGCTGCCCGAGCAAGGTGACCACCACGAGCTCCTGGCCCTTCCCGACGAGCTTCGCGCCGCGCTGCTGCCCTACGCCGCGCCCTTCGCCTCGCTGACGACGCCACTGGAGAAGGCGCGCGCCATGGAGCAATTCTTCCATCAGCACTTCGAGTACTCGCTCAGCACGGACCTGCGGGGAGACGCACATCCTCTCGTCGTCATGCTGCGTGAGCGTCGCCCCGCGTATTGCATCTACTTCGCCTCCGCCATGGCCTCGTTGTTGCGCGTGGTGGACGTGCCGGCGCGCGTGGTGGGCGGGTTCCTCCCCTCGGAGCAGAACCGCATCACCGGCCGCTCCATGGTGCGCCAACGCGACGCGCACGCCTGGGTGGAGGTCTGGGACGCGGAGCACGGAAGATTCGTGGCGTTTGATCCCACGCCGGGACAGGGCCGCGCCGACGTGCTGGGCATCAAGGAGGGTGCTTCCATCTTCGGCGCCGCCATCAACGCCATCCGCTCCGCCGTCACGCGCCTGGCGCTGTTCATCCGCAACGCACCGCTGGACTTCCTGCGTGAGCTCATCTCCTTCCCGCCCGTGCCCGTGCTGATGGTGGTGGGTGCGGTGTGGTGGCTGCGCAGACGACGGAGCGCCGCGCCGGTGTTCCGACCCGGTCAGGCGATGGACACGCAGGACCCCGTGCTCCGTCGCGCCTACCAGCGTTACACGCGCGCGCTCTCCAAGGCGGGGCTGACGCGTCGCCACGCCGAGACCGACGACGAGCTCATTGCCCGCGTGCGCACCCTGCATGGCGTCGCCGCCGCGGAGGCTGCCACGCAGTTCATCGGGCACTACCGCGCCTCCCGCTTCCGTGGCGCGCCCGTCGACGAGGCCGCGCTGTCCCAGGCGCTCACGCGTCTGCACTCCACGCTGGCGGGGCGCTGACCCCGCGCACCACGGGGTGCGTCGCAGTGGGGGTCCGAAACACGGGGTCCACTTCACCAACCGTCAGCGCCACATCTCCCCCACCAATGCAGGCAGCGAGATGCCTTTCACGCCCGGCTGCACCGCCGAGGTGTCCGGTTGCCCCACAGGCTGGTGCACCACAAAGCCCCGCCACTCCCTCTTGCCCAAGGCGAGCGAGAGGCGTCGTATGGGTTCTGCGTCCTCGGGGCGGATGGTTGCGCCTGCCTTGGCTTCCATCAGCGCAATCCTTCCGCCGGGGAGGGGGGCCATGAAATCAACCTCCAGTCCCTGCTGGTCACGGAAGAAGTAAAGCTCCCGACGGCGCCCGGAGTTGACCTGGGACTTGATGATCTCCGACGCCACCCAGCCCTCGAAGAGCGCACCGAGAAACGTCGATCTCTTCAATTGCTTCTCGTCCTCGATCCCGAGCAGGTGGCAGGCCAGACCGGAATCCACCGGGTAGAGCTTGGGAGACTTGATGAGGCGCTTGCCCAGGTTCTCGTGGAACGGCGGAATCAGCAGGATCTGACCGGTCACCTCGAGGATGCCCAACCACTCCGTCACGGTGGGCACCGACACGCCCAGGGGAGCCGCGATGTCGGACTTGTTGAGCACCTGGCCGAAGCGGCTGGCCACCAGGGAGAGGAACCGGCGGAACGTCGCCAGATCCCGGATGGAAGAGACTGCTCGCACATCCCGCTCGAGATACGTCTGGACATACGACCGGAACCAGAGGTCCCGTGATGCGGGGCGCGCCAGCACTTCAGGAAAGCCGCCCTTGAGCAGCGTCACCTTGGGTGACTCCAGCACCGAGAACGGCAGCAACTGGAGGATGGCGGCGCGCCCGGCCATGGACTCGGTGACCCCTTGCATCAAGGGGGCCTCCTGCGAGCCGGTGATCAACCAGCGCCCCTTGCGGGTTGGGGCACGGTCGATCCTGCTGCGGACGTGGTTCAGCAGCTCGGGGGCATTCTGGATTTCATCCAGGATGACCGGTTGCGGAAGCTCCTCCAGGAACGAGCGCGGGTCCGCCCGAACCCTCGCCACCGTGTCCGGATCCTCGAGGAGGCAATACCCGGCGTGTGGGAACAGCCGGCGGAGCAGCGTGGTCTTGCCGGACCGCCGCGGCCCCGTCAGCAGTACCGCCGGGAAGCTTCGCGCCGCCCGCCGAACCACGGGCTCAATGGCCCTGGGCACGAACGTCATGTGAGAAATCTAAGATTGTACCTTTGAAAACTCAACATGGCCCCGGCCGCAACCGTGGGTCCATCGAGGGCGGTGATGCCCTTCACGCCCTGGTGCATCCGCTGGGCCGATCCGATCAGGGGTACGTCGCGGTGGGGCCCGGCCCATGCACGTCGGGGCGGATGAACTCCAGCAGCTCCACGGACGCCCCCGCCTTCTGGCCGCGCGAAAGTCCCAGCTCGCGCAGCGCCATCCGACGGTCGGCCACGCGGGTGAGGCGCGTGATGTGTCCCTGCTCGTCGAGCGTGGCGAAGAACGCTCCGGTCAGGTCGACCGTGCGTCCCCCCACCGGGACGCTGCTGCCTTCCGGGATGGCCATGTCCCGACCGCGAACCAGGTGCACCCGAGCCAGCACCGCCAGCGCCGCGTGACCGTGCAACACCAGCTCCGGCTCGATCACGACGGTGCGCACCGCCTCCTTCATCTCCCGCAGCAACTGCCGCACCTGCTCCCGGCCCTCCAGCTCCTCGCCACTGCCGGCGTCGATCACCACCACGTCGTCGGTGAGGAAGTCCAGGACCGCGTCAACGTCCTTGGTCCCAAAGGCCGAGAGGAATCCATCCAGGTCGAAGTTTGTCGTCGTCATGGTCGCGCTGCCCCTCGTGGACGAGTTAACCGCTGGGCGGGACGGCAGCACGCCACGCCCGTGGCCCACGACGAGAACGAGGACGCGAGCTGGCGGACCGGGTGCGTGCTGGTGGCTCGTGACGGCGTGCGGTAGCGTTCCCGGCCATGCGTGGCCTGCTCCTGCTCTGCGTTCCCCTCGTGGCCTGTGATGCGTTCGCTCCCGTCCTTGGCACCGCCCGCTGCGACCTTCCCGGCGCCGAGGGCTGTGTCTCCACCGACCCCATCCCCGACGAGCAGAACGCGCTGATGCGCTGGCTGTGGGCCAACTACGACGGCGCCACCGACGCCCAGCTGCACGAGGCCATCACCCGGCTGCACCGGCTCTTTGACGGCGACAACCTCACCCGCAACGTCTCCGGCACGCTGGATGACCTGACCAGCTCCGACCTCAACACCGTGAACATGTCCAACCGCGATCCGGGCCCGGCCACCGGCCTGCTGCTCGTCGACGCCCTGGACTGCACCGTGGAGCACCTGGACCGCATCACCACCTATGACAACCAGATCGAGCTCTACCCGGGCGTCTACGACAGCTACGAGCGCACCTACCTGCAGAGCAAGGACGACTACCTGGCGCGCCGCTCCCCGCTGGTCTCCTGGAACCTGGCCACCACGGGCACGCTGCTGCAGTCCGCCTACCGCATGAAATACGCGGGCGGGAACCGGCTCATCCCGGCGGCGGAAGGCAGCGCGGCCATCGGTCCCATCCTGTTCACCCGCAGCTTCCTGCGTGAGCCCGCGGATTTTGACGACGACACGCGCGCCATGGACCAGGACTGGCAGGTGGAGGTCTACTACGAGCGCGCGCCCGGCAAGGTGATCCACCTCTGGGGTGACTGGCGCCAGGTCAAGATGGGCTCCCTCACCAACGACGACGAAGTGGTGCTGGAAGTCATGCTCTCCAACATGGAGGACTGGGACGAGCAGACGCGGCAGCTGTGCGCGGATGGCAAACCCGCGGCGCAGTGAAGCCGGTTTTTCGACGACACTTACCTGCGGCCTGACACTGCGTCGAATTGCGTGGTGGTTGCGCGGCGGGTCCTGCGGAAGCGGCAACGCCCTGGCGTAAGAATGGGTCACTCCCGGCGAAAGGATGTGGCCCATGAAGGAAGCGTTTCTCGACGTGGTGGCATTCTGTCGCGCCTGTGGTGTGGAGAAGGACGCGCAGTTCATCCAGTTCTTCTGTGGCAGCTGCGGGCAGCCGGTGCAGCTGAAGGTCCGTGCCTCCGACGTGCGACGGCTGGTGGTGCAGGTGCTCCGCGAACGCGCGCGCGTCGACGTGGGCGACGAAGAGACTCCCCTGGTGGGGCACTGACTCCGCGCGTCTGTCAAAGCACGGTGTAGGAGAATGCGCGCGCAGGGGAGCCGGTGTGCCGAAAGCGCGTGGTGACAAATCCCACGAACCCGTGATGTGATTCTGCGCGCCAGATGTGGGGGCCGCGTTCAATCCTGACGCTCACCCGGTCGCGCAGTCTTGCCGCGGCGGGGATCGTCTTCACCCTGATTTCCGTCGTGGCCGGGACCAGCGCCTGCGACACCTGCGGCTCGGGAGAGGTCCAGCGCAACGGGCAATGCGTCCGTCCGTGCAACTCCCAGGAAGACTGCCTGGGCTCGGAGCAATGCGGTGACGGCGTGTGCGTCCCCCGCGAGGTGGTGGCCTCCTCGTCGTCGGCAGGCTCCTCGGCGGTATCGTCTTCGTCCTCTTCGTCCTCCTCTTCTTCTTCGTCGTCATCGTCGGGAGGGACGGGCAGCTTGTCCTCCAGCTCCAGCGGCAGCTCCTCGAGCGCGGTGGCGACCACGTCGACGTCGTCCGTGTCCACCTCGAGCACCTCTTCGGGTGGTGCCGACGCGGGATTCGCCACCGACGCTTCCGTGGTGCTCGACGCGGGCACGGACGCGGGTGGCGCGGCGTGGGACGCCGGCAGTGGCGACGCCGGTTCCGTCGACGGTGGTGCTCCCGACGCGGGCTCCGACGCCGGTCCGGGAGACGCGGGCGTGACGCCGTGCTTCGTCGACGTGGCGGGCGGTGAGGCCCACACCTGCGCGCTGTCCTCCCTGGGAAACGTCTTCTGCTGGGGCATCAATGACGTGGGCCAGCTGGGGGATGGCACCTGGGACAACCGCACCACGCCCGTGGCGGTGCAGGACCTGGGCGGTATCCGGGAGCTGCGCGCCGGTGGAAACAACACCTGCGCACTCACCACCGACGACAAGCTGTGGTGCTGGGGTGACAATGACCACGGGCAGAACGGCGTGGGCGACGAGGTGCAACGCAATGTCCCCGTGCCGGTGGCCCCGCTCACCGAGGTGCGTGGCGTGGCGGTGGGGGTTGGCCACATCTGCGCGGTGACGCTCGTCGGCGAGGCGTGGTGCTGGGGCTGGAACGAGGACGGCGAGGTGGGGCGGGTGACGGTCGACCCCGAGGTGGTGGATCCCATGCGCGTGGAAGACGTGGACCAGGTTGTCCAGGTGACCGCCGGCGACGCCCACAGCTGCGCGCTGCGCTCCGACGGCACCGTGTGGTGCTGGGGTCGCAACAGCTACGGGCAGCTGGGAGCCGCCATCCCGGGGACCGCGACGCCGACGCTGGTGGACCTGACGGAGTCGGCCGTCGAGATATCCGCGGGTCATCACCACACCTGCGCGCGGCTGACGGACAACACCGTGCAATGCTGGGGGCGCAACACGTACGGACAACTCGGCAATGACCTGGGCTCGGAGGGCCCCCTGCCCACGGCGGTGGTGGGACTCACCGACGTGGCCGCGCTGTCGTCGGGAAAACGGCACGCGTGCGCGTTGCGGGAGGACGCCAGCCTGTGGTGCTGGGGCAATGCCTACGACGGGCAGCTCGGCCTCGTGGGCCTGGAGGAGAGCCCGGTTCCCGTCGAGGTGGGTGCGGGCTACGCACGGGTGGGCGCCGCGTCCTGGCACACCTGCGCCGTCACCCTGCCGGGCTCCGTCGAGTGTTTCGGGTGGAACGGTGAGGGCCAGCTTGGCACCGGTGACACCAGCGTTGCCGCGGTGCCGCTGGCTGTTTCGCTTCCCGCCGCCGCCATCTCGCTGGACATCGGCGACGAGCACGCGTGCGCGGTTCTCGACGACGGGACGCTGTCCTGCTGGGGCCAGGACATGCACGGGCAGCTGGGAGATGGCACGCAGGTGGCGCGGTCCGTGCCCGGCGGCGTCACACTGCCCTGGACGCCAGTGGTGATCAGCGCGGGTGAGTCGAGCACCTGCGCCACCGGCAATGGCGAAGTGTTGTGTTGGGGCCGCAACAACGACGGACAGCTGGGCATCGGCAACCGCGTCGACCAGCCGCTCCCGCAACAGACCGGTCCTCTTGGCGCGGCGCGCACGGTGACCCTGGGTCAGGACCACGGGTGCACCATCCTCGACGACGCAACGACGTGGTGCTGGGGCCAGGGCACCTACGGTCAGCTGGGAACCGGGAGCTACGCCAACGCGCTGCGCCCGGTGGCCATCCCCGCCGATCTGCTGCCCACGACGGTGGAGGACATCCAGGCCGGTGAGAACTTCACCTGCGCGCTGCTGGCGGACGACTCCGTGTGGTGCTGGGGCAACAACGAGAACGGGGAGCTGGCGCGGACCGGCGTGACCAAGGACGCAACGCCCGCGCAGGTCCCGGTGCCGCCCGCCTCCGCGGTGGTGGTGGGGACCTACCACGCGTGCGCGGTGCTGCGTGACGACGGGACGCTCTGGTGCTGGGGACGCAACGACGACGGGCAGCTGGGTGACAACACCTGGGTCAGTCGCGCCACGCCGGCGGCGGTGAGCGCGCTGGCCAACGTGCGCACCGCGTGCGCCGGGCTGGCCCACACCTGCGCCGTGCTCGTCGACGGGGCGGTGTACTGCTTTGGCGCCAACTGGGCGGGCCAGCTGGGCGACGGGACCTTCACGCCCAACGGCAAGCCCACCGCCACCGCGTTGATCCCTGACGCCGTCACCGACGTGGACTGCGGTGATGATTCCACCTGCGCGCTCGACGTCAACGGGACGGTGTGGTGTTTTGGTCGCGGTGACTTCGGCCAACTGGGCAACGGACTGCCCGTGGCGGGAACCCACCGCGCTCCGCTGTTGACCTGCCCCTGAAGACGGGTGCACTCCTGCTCCCGACGGATGTCGCCCGCTCTCCGACTACCGTCGTGGGCCCGGCGCCGATTCATGTCCGGTGAAGGGCACGTCAAGACCGCGGTGGCGGAGCGCCTGGGGTACTGGCCGTGGCGGGCGAGGGCAGATTGGACGGTCCTCGTCGAGGTGGCCCAGGAGCAGGAGCGTTTGCGCGCGCACGTGGCGTTGGTGGACGCCCGCGGACACGTGGGACACTGCGGTGTCGGTGCATCACCTGACGCCACTTCACCTCAGTCCGCGCTCAGAATCAGCCCGCGCCTCCAAGCCTGATGAATGGCATGCTTGTTGAACAAGACCGCAATCATGGAGACTCCGATGAACGCTGTTTTCCGTGGACTGGTGGCACTGACCCTCGTCGCTGCGTGGGAGCGTCACGCAACCGCTTGTGAACGGGCAGTTGAGGACGGGCGCAACTCGAAGATCGTGTCGCCGGATCAAGGGCGTCGTGGTGTGGCGGTGAACTCGCGCGTCTGGGTTGGCATCGGACACACCATGTTTGCGACGACGGACGCTGGTTTCTCCAACTCCATCGCGGAAGCGCGGACCATCACCGTCGTGGGACCGAATGGGGAAGCGGTGACCGGGAGCCAATCCTTGCTGCGATCGGATGAGACGCTCGCGTTCTCCGTGTTCACGCCCAGCACGGCGCTGCTTCCCGAGACCACGTACGAAATCCGTGTCGACGGCGAACTGTTGGACGGATTCACCACCGGCGTCGACGGTGACACCAGCGCCCCCGCGATCCCCACTGTCGAAAGCTCCCGCGTGGAGGGCTACGTCTATGGCGCCTATTCCTGCGGACAGCCCGCGGGGGTCTGGCTGGACGTCAGTGAGATCGATTTCCTCGTCGCGGCGTCCACCGAGGCGGAGCCCTCCGTCGACACCACTGCGTTGGCGGGCAAGGTGACCACGTTGAGCGACGAACGCCACATCTGGGTCCCGGCACCCGCGAACGATGGGTCCTTCTCCGTGCGCCTCGCGCAATGGGACCGCATGGGCAACTTTTCCGGGTGGAGCGAGCCCCAGGCCTTTACGCTTCCCCGGAGTCAGTCCACCTGCGCCTGCAGCCAAGTCGAGGGCGCTGATTCGCTCGTCTGCGGAACGGCGTTGGCGTTGCTCGGGCTTGGCGGCATCGCTCGTCGTCATGGGAGACGCGCGCGCGGCTGATGTGCGACCATCCTCCGAGCAATGAACGCGCGTGCAACGTTGGTGTCCGGAGCCGCGGCAGATTCCATCGCCTGCACGTCAACGGCGTGATGTTGAAAGAGATCGCAGACACGGGGGTCGACATCACCAACAATGAGCCCATCACATTCCAGGGCGCCCTGGGCCCCCAAGGAGACGCCGCGCAGAACGCCAACGACGTCGACGACGTGGCATCGATGACGCGGCCCTCACGGACGCGGACATCCTCGGGCACCATCTCGTCTCCCGCTGAGGCCGGGCACGCTTGAGTCCTCCAACTGGGCAACGGACTGCCCGTGGCGGGAACCCACCGCGCTCCGCTGTTGACCTGCCCCTGAAGACGGGTGCACTCCTGCTCCCGACGGATGTCGCCTGCTCTCCTCCTCCTCGTCGGCCTGGGCCTGGCGCTGGATGCGCGTCAGGGTCTGGAGCTGGATTACCGTCGTGGGCCCGGCGCCGATTCATGTCCCGGTGAAGGGGACCTCAAGACCGCGGTGGCGGAGCGCCTGGGGTACTGGCCGTGGCGGGCGAGGGCGGATTGGACGGTCCTCGTCGAGGTGGCCCAGGAGCAGGAGCGTTTGCGCGCGCACGTGGCGTTGGTGGACGCCCACGGACAGGAGCACGGAACCCGCGTCCTCGAGAGCACCAGCCGCGACTGCGTCGAGCTGATGGCCTCCACCGCGCTCGCCATCAGCATCGCCGTGGATCCGCTGGTCCTCATGCGGCCACCCGTCCCCGTCACCCCACCCCGCCCACCGACGAGGACCCCAGTTCCCACGGTGCGCCGCACCACGCCACCCGCCCCCATCCCTCGACGTCATGAACCAGCGTTCCACTATGCGGGATACGGTCGCCTGGTGCTGGGGCTCATGAGCGCGCCCCGTCCCGCACCGGGAGTGCTGGTGGGCACGGCGCTGGGTTGGCGTGGTTGGTCACTGGGCCTGGAAGCACGCTGGGATGCACCGGTCCCTACCGCGGATGGCGCGGTGGGCGTGGGCTACCTGCGTGCGTCGCTGGTGCCGTGCTTCGCGGCCGGCTGGTTGCAGGCGTGCGGAACAACCACGCTGGGCGCCACCTACGTCACCGTGAGCCAGGCCTGGACCGCCAGGGCCTTCTCCGCGCCCTACGCCAGCGTGGGAGCGCGCGCGGGCCTGCGGGTGCCCGTGCATCCTCGGTTGAGCCTGGGTGCGTGGTGGGAGGCAGAGGGGCTCCTCACGCGCCTGGACGTGCGCGACACCTCGACCCAACGGAGCATCTGGATGAGCCCGCCCGTTTCGCTCTCCCTGCACGCCGGGCCCGAGTTGCGATTCCCGTGACAGATCCGCCGCCGCTCACCCATAACAGGGTGGGGAGGCGCTGTGCCCGCGGATTTCACGCACATCTATCGGACGCACTTCCGGCTGGTGTGCCGGCTGCTGCGTCGTTGGGGCGTGGCCAGCAAGGACCTGGAAGACGCGGCGCATGACGTGTTCGTGGTGGTGCATCGTCGCCTGGAAACCTTCGACGCCAGCACCTCCGCGGAAGCCTGGCTGGCCGCCATTGCCTACCGGGTTGCTTCCGATTGGCGACGTCGTGCGTTCCAACGGCAGGACCTTTCCGTGGAGATGCGTGACGTCGTGGATACCCAGCCCAGCGCGCTGGACCGGGCGCAGGACCGGGAAGCGCTGAGCCAGGTGGAGCAGGTGTTGGAGCTGCTGGATGAAGATCAACGGACCGTGTTCGTGCTGCACGAAATGGAAGGCCATCCCATCCCGGCGCTTGCCCAGGCCCTCGACGTGCCCCTCAACACGCTCTATTCGCGACTGCGGTTGGCTCGACAACGCTTTGTGGGCTTCATCCGCCAGGTTCGTCGGGAGGCCACGCCATGAGCACCCGTGATTCCCTGCCCGGCCTGCCGCCGGAGGCACAGCAGCTGCTCGCCCGGGAGCGCGAAATCCAGGACGCGCGCGTGCGGGACTTCGAGCCTTCCGCGGAACTGGAGGCGCGGGTGCTGGAGCGCGTGCTCAACACCGTGGGCGCGCCCCCTGCTCCAAGCGCTCCCGCGCAGGCTGGTGCGGCACCGGGTGTCGTCGTCACCGCGGCCAAGCTGCCGGTGGTGGGGTTGATTGCCGTGGGCGCGCTGATCTCGGCGGGCCTGTGGTGGCACGCCATCCAACCCACCCCCGACGTGACCGCTCCCGTCACCCCCGTGGCCCCCAGCACTCCGCCCATTCCTGAACCGGTGCCTGAAGTCGACGTCGTCGAAACGCCTCCCGCCACTCCGCCACCCGCGCCGCCACGGCCCGCGCCCACCACCCGCGCGCGGCCGCGACCGGAGCCATCTCCCGCACCGGTGAAACCAGAGGCCGCTCCTGCGCCGGCTCCGTCCGGCGACAACACGCCGGTGGAGGTCGCGCCGCGGGAGGAATTGCCCGTGTCGCCGCCCGCTCCCGAGCGGAACATGGTGCAGGAGCGCGGCTTGTTGGAGCAGGCGCGCCAGTCGCTCAGCCGAGGACGAACGACCGAGGCTTTGGAGATCCTGCGACGCCATGGCCAGGAGTTTCCCGCGGGCGAGCTGGCGGAGGAACGTGACGCGCTGGTGATCATGTGCCTGCACGCACTGGGGCGCGCGGAGGAGGCCCAATCCGCGTTCACGCAGTTCAGGGAGACCTATCCCCGCAGCCTGATGATCCCCGGACTCGACGCCGCACTGGGATCGCGGTGACGGATCCGGCGCGAGCTCCCCATATCCTTCATGGACGCCTCAGAGGACCGCACATGAAGCGATTGATGACCGGAACAGCGTGGTTGCCTCTCGCAGGGCTCTTCGCGTGCCAGGTCACCATCGACATCTCGCCGTCGGATGGCGGAGCTCCCGCACCCGTCGACGGAGGAGCCACATCCTCCAGCGCATCCAGCAGCGGCGAGGCATCCTCATCCACGACATCTCCACCGTCGTCGAGCACGGGCTCTTCATCCAGCAGCTCCGGCGAGGCCTGCCACCGGGAATGCCTGGAAGGCTGCGTGCCCGGTCCGTTCTGCAGCGCATGCGTCTATCCCGACGGGAGCGCCTGTGAGCACAACCCGTTCTGTCCCGACGGACGCCACGCCACGCGGAACGGCGTCACCTACGACTGCGCCAGCGAAGAGGTCTGGGGCACCTTTGACGACGAATGCGTGATCCTGGCTCCTGGCAACCAGGCCGGGATGACGGCGTGCGAGCTGCTCTGCAGTACCCGTCGTCGGTGCCAACCGCCCCCGGCTCCTCCGCACGGCAGCGCGTGTATGGCCTGCCACAATGGAGACCCCGACTTCGACGACAACGGCCTGGAGCAGGCGCATCCCTGGTCCAGCTGGGGCAATCGGGTCGGCTGCGTCAATTGTCACGGCGGTGAAAGCGGGAACGGCATGTACAAGGACCGCACCCACGTCTGCCCGCCACCGGACATTGCACAAATCCGTGACAACGGTGAGGCGCGCTGGGAAGGCGTGATTCAAGAGCCCTACGGCGCGCGGGCGTGGAGCCGCTACCTGCACAAGGCGGGGCTGGACAAGAGCGCCGTCGACGGCGTCCTGGGCATCCCGGACCAATGGAACTGTCCCGACGCCAACGGAGAGCCGACCCGCGTGGTCACGAAGCTGGACTACCTGCAGTTCGTGGCGCCCGGCGACCTGCGCGTGGTCGAGCACGGCCGAAGCTGCGGCCAATGTCAC
The DNA here is from genome assembly GCA_040752415.1 of Myxococcota bacterium. Taxonomy (GTDB): domain Bacteria; phylum Myxococcota; class JACRCW01; order JACRCW01; family JACRCW01; genus JBFMGU01. The sequence continues at coordinate 14,640 of JBFMGU010000076.1, read as the reverse complement.
GTCACCATCTCGAAATACGCGCCGCGCAGCGTCATCGGCATGTCGGTGGGGCTCATATCCACGTCGCGTTTCATGTTCGGGATTCCCAACGCCATCACCGGCGCCGACGCGTGGGGACCGGACTACGCCGTGCGGGACATCACCACTCCTGACGGCGCGCCGCTGGTGCTCGAGCCAACGTTCACCCAGCAGTGGGAGAGCGTGGAGCACCTGGGGACGGTGACGTCGACGGACATGGCCACGGGGGTGGAGAGCAACCCGGCGCTGTTCCCGCAGCCGTTCATCACCTACGGATACAACCGCATCCACTCCACCGACAATGAGCTGGCCAAGGCGATGACGACGGCGTTTGTGAAGGCGTGCGGCGCCTGCCACGCGGGCAACAATGGCCTGAACAACACCACCGGTTCCTTCCGCGGCGCGGGCTGCGCCAGTTGCCACATGGAATACGGATTGGACGGTCGCTACGTCGGTGCGGATCCCAACCTCAGCCGTACCGAGCCGCGCAACCCGGACTTCCTCCTCCCCGGTGAGCGTCCCCACGTCCGCGAGCACGTGCTGCGGGGGCGTTTCCAGCGGTTGGCTCGTCGTGATCAGCCGGAGCTGGTCCTGCCTGGCCTCCACAGTCTGCGCGCGTGCCTGGCCTGCCACCAGGGCACCAACCACACCGTGCTGCAATACCTGGGCATCCGTCCGGACCAGAACCAGGATGTGCTGAACCAGCGGCAATACCCTGGCAATCCATTCGCTTCGTCATTTGCGGATGGTTTCGTGGCGCGTGACGGCACGCGATTGCTTGGCGTTCCCTACGGGCCGGGTGACGACGAGCGAACGAGACTGCTGAGCAATCGGGTGGCCACGCAGTACGTGCAGTTCGAGGACTACGGGTGGCGCAACATCTTCTATGACCCCAACTTCGGCGGGACCCCCAACGCCAACCAGTTCGGCAACCGCGTGGGCACCGGTCGCGACGACACGCCCGCCGACATCCACTACGAGCGCGGCCTGGAATGCTACGACTGCCACACCAGCACGGAAATGCACGGCACCGGGAGCGTCCTGTCGCGCGGCAGCCACGCGCTCACGGTGATGTGTGAGAGCTGCCACGGCAACGCGGATGCGTATGCGGCCTTGAGCGAGAACGGGTTTGCCTTGGACCGCGCCGGCAATGAGCTCAAGAACGTCTACCAGGACGAAACCGGTCGCTATTACCTGATTGGCAAGCGCGACGGCGTGGCGCATTTCATTCCGCAGGTGAAGGACCTGGTGAACCGCAACACCGTCGTCACCCATCCGCGCAACAACCAATCCGTGTATTCGGCCAACGCGGACTTCGCCATGGGCCGCACGGACTTTGACACCACCAATGGCGACGGGCCGCTGCAGGGCGTGGCGATGCTGGACCAGGCCCTGCGTGCCCGCGGCTTCAGCCACCTGGGCTCCCCCGCCAACCAAGGCGGCGTGGCGTGTTTCACCTGTCACACGTCGTGGCAGAACCAGTGCGTGGGGTGTCACCTGGACCTGGAAGCGCGGGCCGGCGCGGACGCCGACGAACAGATGGCCGCTGACCACGCCAACCACAACACCGGCGGTGTGCCCGATCTCGGCTTCCCGTGGGTCTACAACATCGGCCCGGACTTCCTCAGCAACGTCAACAGCGAGCCCGTCTTCACCACCCTGCACTTCAATTCCACCTACACCGACGTCACCACCTTCTTCATTGGCCTGGGCAGCCGAGGGCGGATTGTCCCGTTCACCACCCACCAGAACTGGTTCAACTTCATTGACAAGGATGGGGTGCGGTTGCAGGACGTCATGGCGTTGATGGGCGTGCAGGTGTCGGCCACGTCGGATGGTTACACGTACGGCCTGGTGGAGGACGCCAAGGGTTTCTTCTCGGACCGTTTTGGGCGTGGTTCCTCGGCGGGCAACCGGGGCCGCATGACCAGCGCCGGAGGTTTCAACCCGATGATGCCGCACAGCCAGCGCGGTCGCACCACGGAGACGCAGTGGGGCGGCTACGGCACGGCATGTTTCCACTGCCATCTCACCGAGGCCACGCGGGACAATCCCAGCGCGCGGGACCTGGTGCGCACGACGACGGGACTGGGAGCGCTGACCTACAAGAAGTTCGCCGCGGACCGGTTCGGGTGTCCCATGAACTTCATCCAGTGCACGCCGAATCCAACCATCAATCAGCCCGCGGGAATCGCCAATTGCGCGGGTGGGACTGCCCTGGACAACCACGCGCGCCCGTTCCTCTTCGACGGGAACACCAACCTCTGCCCGCCCGCCACCACCAACAATGACCCCGCCAAGGTCTTTGCCGACTACGACCTGCGCGTGACAGCCAACGGCATCTCCAACGTCAAGACCAGCCAGAAGATCATCGAGATCGGCGGCACCACCGCGCAGGGTTCCCTGGAGCCGGACAGCGCGGGGCCACTGGGCGCGCAGCACCTCCAGCTCCTCAACAACCTCAACAACAGCGGCGTGGTGCTGACGCAGTGGCTGGACTGGAAGGGCGCGCGCTGCAACGTCGCCACCTGCCCGGACGGGTTCATGCCCTGACCGCGGCCTCGGGCGCGCCGAGGGCAAGCCCGCACTGCGATGAAACCGCTTGCCCACCGGCCATCCACCGTCGGAGATTCCGTCACGCTGCCCAATCCGCAGCGCGGGAGGGTCCGTGACCTCGACGACCGTGGATGATCCCCTCATTCCGCCCATTGGGGCCATGGGCCAGGTGGAGCGCTTCTTCCGCGTCACCTGGGTGGACAGCCTGGAGCGCTCGCCCAGCGGCGTGCCGTTGCACACGCCGGAGTACGTGGCGCGCCAGGGTCGCAGCGTGCGCCTCATTGACATCCGCACCGACGAGGAGCTCACCGGTCCGCTGGGATTCATCCCCGGTGTCGACGTGCTCGACCGCGCGCTCATCCCCACCCTGCCGGAGCGCCTGCACCGCGACTCACCCCTCATCATCATCTCGCGCGGGAGTGAACGTGCCATGGAGGCGGCCCGTCTCCTCGAGCAGAAGGGCATGCGGATGGTGGCGGCCATGCGCGGCGGCATGATTGCGTGGAAGGACCTGGGCTTCGCCACGCTGCATGACCCGACCATCGTCGCCCGTCGCAACCAGCTGCGCGAGATCCAGAAGACGGTGGAGCAGGAACGGAAACCGCTCACGCGTGAGGAGGTGGAGGCCCACATTGGTGACGTCTTCAGCGTGCGGTGGCTGCGCTTCGCCGCCATGCTGCTGCACGGTCGTCTCTCGTGCGTGGATGGTCGCGACGAGACCGGCGTGGTGGGCACCCCCGGTGGCGACGGCGGGGAGTTCATGCTGGCGCTGGCCGGCCTGGAGACGGTGCTGGACCGGGAGCTGACCGCGGCGGAGGTGGAGACGCTGGCACGTCGACGGCTGGACACCTTCGGTCGCTTCTACGTGCACACCGACATCGGCTCGGCCAACATGTTCATCAAGTCCATGCGCACTGACCGTCGCCTGGACCACGCGCTCAAGAACGTGTTCGAGACCATGGAGTGGCGCCGCTTCCTGCGCGGCCCGCCGCTGGAGGTGCGGGAGCTGGTGCTGGAGCACCTGTTGGGCAAGCCGGAGCACCTGGGCTGCGGCCACATCCGCCTGGCCCTGCAGCACGAAGACCTCTACGGCATGCGCAAGGGGCTCATCATCACCATGCTGAAGGCGCTCTTCCGCACGCGCTGGAACGGCTCCACGGACTTCGAGTACACGCCGCTGCCCGGCGGCCACCTGGAGAGCGCGGTCATCAACGTGCGCGTCGACGACGACCAGGTGCATCCCTTCACGCAGCTCCCGCTGGTGTCGCCCAACGCGTTTGGTCGGCAGATGTTCGTGAACCATCCGCAGGTGAGTCGCTACCTGCGCGGTCAGCTGGTGCATTTCCTGGCCATGCAGAATGACCTCTTCACGCTCAGCCGCGACGCGGAAGCCTCCCTGCTGCACGAGGTGGAGAGCATGGCGCGTCGCCAGGCACGGGCCACGTTGTCGCGCCTGGCCGCGGGGCTGCCGGTCTACGACGTCACGTTCCGTCGCGACGGCAAGGTGGACGTGGTCTCCGCGGGCAGCATCCCCGGCACGCTTGGCGGCGGGCACTGAGCGCTGAACGCGACCACCGACGACAAGCGCCCGTGGGTTGCCGCGCGCCCCGCCTGCGGCTACCTCCATCTCCATGCACAAGGACAAGTCTTCCAGCCGTTGATCTCGCGCGGGCGGGAGTTCCAGGGGACGGGGGCGCCGACCTATCCCGACTCCGTGCGCACCTGGCCCGTGGTTGAGGCCTACGTCCCGAAGAGTGGCGGACGTGCTGGTGCACCTTGACCTCCACGACCACGTGGTCACGCTGCTGGCCGGAGGAGCGGACGCGGCCCCGGAAGCGCTCAGGGAGCTCCTGGAGAATCCCGAGTTCCCTCCCTGGCAGCCCGCGACGCCGGAGCTGGCGGCGGACTTCATTCGGGGAGCACTCGCGGCCAACGAGCGCAGCGAGGGCGCCCTCCCGGCCGACATGGTGCAGCGTTATCTCGCCGTTGTGCCCGAATCCCGCCACGCCGATCCCGGCCGGTGGCTCCTGGAGCCGGGCGGGCCCACGCCATCGCGGTTGCTGCAGACCATTCGCGAGATGCCACCACCCGAGCTTGTCGGGCAGGGCAAGGAGCACCTGCTCGTCACGCGGATGGTCTTCGGAACAAGGGACCGGGAACACGTCCTGGAGGTCCTGCGCAACGGGATCCCCGGCGTGATCCCCGACCTGGTACCGCACAAGCACCCGGGATTCCTGTGGACCCGCACGCATCCCACGCGGCGGTGGAGCCCCGTCGTGCTCCCCGACGGGAGGCAGGTGACCGGCAGGCTGGAGGTGACCTCGGACCGGCTGCGCGCGGAAGCGATCTCGCGCGGGATGGCGGCGCGGCTGGCGCAGGTCCTCAAGCGCGCGTTGGGGGATGCCATCGAGCTGCGGATGACACACTGGGAGCCCTACCAGCTCGGAATGTTCACGGACTGGGTTCCCTGAGACGTCCCCGGCCCAGGTCATTTCACGACGACAACCGCTCGATCACCCAGCCGTGCGCGGTGCGACGGTACTGCAACCGGTCATGCAGTCGGCTCGGGCGGCCCTGCCAGAATTCGATGATGTCCGGGATGAGCCGGTACCCGCCCCAGTACTCCGGCATGGGAACCGGCCCCTCGCCGTAACGCGCCGCCACCTCCGCCAGCTGACGCTCCAGCACCTCGCGCGAGGCAATCACCTGGCTCTGCCGTGACGCCCACGCACCGTGTTGGCTCCCGACGGGGCGGCTCTCGAAATATGCCTCCGACTCCTCGCGCGGGAGCTTCTCCACCTTGCCGCTGATGCACACCTGGCGCTCCAGGAGGAGCCAGGGAAAACACAACGCGGCCTGCGGGTTCTCGTCCAGCTGCCGGCCCTTCACGCTCTCGTAGTTGGTGAAGAAGACGAAGCCGTGCACGTTGTAGCCCTTGAGCAGCACGGTGCGCGCGCTGACGCGTCCGTCGGCGCCGGCGGTGGCCAGCGTCATGGCGTTGGGCTCCAGCACCTGCGCGTTCACCGCCTCCTTGAACCACTGGCCAAACTGCTCGAACGGATCCGGATGCAGGTCCGACTCCGAGAGACCGTGGGCCATGTATTCCCGTCGCAGCTCGGCGGGGTTGCTCATGCTTTCACCTCGTGCTCGGCCATGAACGCGCGTTCCACGGCGGCGTAGTCGACCTCCACGTCCAGGCGCGCAAGCACGCTGTAGAAGCCGAAGTTCAGACGGTTGAGGAACAGGATGCCGGGCGGCATCTCGGTGACCTCGTGGTCGGGGAGACGACGGGACTCCGCGGCCTGGCTCCGCAGCAGGTGCACCAGCTCCGCGGCGTACGCACGCGTCATCCGGTAGGGCGAGCCAAAGATCGGCTCGAAGCACCGACGGATGAACGTGGTGGCCATCTTCTCGTAGTGACCACCCCGCGTGCCGGCGAGACGCGCCGCGGCCTGGGCGAACGCCGCCTCGTCGCGGTTCAGCGCCGCCTGGTGCAGCCCACGCGCTTCCGTGAGCAACGTCCCCTCCAGCGGCTGCACGCAACCAAAGTCCAGGAACGTCACCACCCCGTCGTCACCAAAGAGGTAGTTGCCGGGATGCGGGTCGGCGTTGAACATGCCGCCAAGCAGGTTCCCCTTGTAGACAAAGCGCCACATCGTCTCCGCGTAGGCGCGCCGCTCCGACGGGGAAGCCCGACATGCGTCGTCGAAGCGCTTCCCGTGCGCCAGGCGCGTGGTGAGCACGCGGTGCGCGGAGTGCGAGGTGATGACCTCGGGGATGCGGATGGTGCGGTCGCCGCGGTGGATGGCGGCAAAGCGTTGCTGGCGTTGCGCCTCCAGGCTGTAGTCGAGCTCCTCGAGGAAGCGGGTGCGCAGCTCCTGGAACATGCTGGAGGCGTTGATGCGTCGCCCGCCCATGGCGTTCAGCAGCGTCTCCAGCAGGCCGGTGTTGGCCAGGTCGCTCTCCAGCGCGGCGTCGATGCCGGGATGCTGGACCTTCACCACCACCTCGCTGCCGTCGGGAAGACGCGCGCGGTGCACCTGGCCAATGGACGCGCTGGCAAAGGGCCGGTCCTCCCAGTGCGGGAACAGGCGGTCCAACGGCGCCTTGAGCTGCTCCTCCACCCGGCGACGAATGGCCAAGGGCGCCGAGCTGGGCGCCGCGGCCTGCAGCGTGCGCATGGCCGTCTCGTACGCCTCGCGCTGGTGCTCGGGGATGACGCCGTCGACGTAACCGGCCATCTGGCCCAGCTTGGCCGCCACCCCACGCAGCGTGCCCAGCACCTCGGCCGCGCGTTGCGCCGCCCCCTCCCCGTCGCGGTCCATCAGCAGCGAGGCGCCCGTGCGTGCTCCGGCCACCGCCATCCGCGCCAGCCGGCCCAGGCGCCCCTCCGGGATCCTCCGCTCATCCGTCATGACCGGCGCCATCTACCCGACAAGCCCCGCACCAGCACAGCTCCACGCCCGCGTCCGCGCTGCCTGCGGGGAACGGGAAAAATCTGCGGCGCCCACCAACCGGGGCGACGTCGACAACGCCGGGTCCGTCAACCGCCGGATGACCAATCTTGGATGGGCGTCCAAGATTCCCGTTCCGAGGAGGACGCATGGCTCGGCCCCAGGTCACCGCGGAGCGTCGCAACCAGATCCTCGACGGGCTGTTCGTGGCCATGGCGGATGCCGGCTCGGATGCGGCCAGCGTGACGGAGATTGCGGCGCGCAGCGGGCTGCCGCGGGGCGTGCTGCACTACTACTTCAGCTCCAAGGATGAGATGCGTCGCGCGCTGATGCGCCGCATGGCGGAGAGCTACCTGGCGGACCTGCGTGACGTCGTGGAGAACGGCCCGCGCGGCGCGCATGGTGAGGGGCCCATCAAGCGGCTCATCCGCTACCACTTCCGCGGTGACCCGGAGCAGACCGCGCGCAACACCAGCGTGTGGATTGATTTCTGGGGCCAGGCTCCCGCCGACAAGGAGCTGGCACGCATCATTGCCGACGTGCAGGAGGGCGCGCGCAGGCGTTTTGCGGAGGCCATTGTGCGGGCGCAGCCCGGTCTTCCCTCCGCGCGCGTGACGGCCATGGCGGCGTGCGCGCAGGCGGTGGTGGAGGGATTGCTGCTGCAGTGGCGGGTGTGTCGCGCCACCGGGGGAAGGTTTGACGTGCAGGCCGCCGCCCACGTGGCGGAAGCGCAGGTGTTGGCGCTCCTGGGAGAGGTGTCATGAAGCTTCACGACGTGGTGGAGACGGAAGAGGAAGCGCAGCAACGACGCCTGCACAGCGGGAATCTCTACCGCGTGGATCACTGGCGTCGCTCCACGCAGCGCTACCTGGGGGAGACCTCCTACGGCTACAGCCCGGGCAACGCGCCCAAGGACCAGGCGGCGTTCCGGGAGCTGCCCAGCGCGCTGTACCACTCGGTCGTGGCGTCGACGGCGCAGTCGCTGGCGGGGGAGCAGATTGCGCTGGAGTGCTCCGCGGCGCTGTGCTCCATGGCCCCCGACGAGCGCGCGCGCATGTACCTGGCCACCCAGGTCATTGACGAGGCGCGACACGTGGAGGTGTTCACGCACCGGCTGGCGCTGCTGGGCAAGACCGACCCCAACGCGGCCATCCAGAAGTACGCGAATCCCAAGCTGCTGGAGTTTGGCGCCAAGCTGCGCAAGCTGGTGCTGGAGACGCGCGACTTTGCCGGTGGCGTGGCGGGGCAGAACCTGGCGCTGGAGGGGCTGGCGCTGGGCGTCTTCGAGTTCACCAGCGAGTTCTACAAGCAGGTGGACCCCGGCTACTCGGAAGTCTTGGACGGCGTGGTGGCCGACGAGCGTCGGCACGTGGGCTTCGGGGTCACGCGCGTGCGCGAGATCCTGGAGAACCAGCGCGAGCGCATGGATGAGCTGGTGAACCGCCTGGGCGAGATGACCGAGGACATGATGGCCATGTTCCACGACGTGGCGAGCGCCATGGCGAGCTACGGGATGGACGTGGATGACGTGATGGGGCGCGTGAAGACCGCGCATGCCACGCACCGTCGTCGACTGGGAATTGACGCGTAGCCCGTTGGCGGGTGGTGACGGCTTGGCCCCCCCACCCGGCCGCCATCACGATTTCACCGATTTTCTCGTTGTGGCGGCCGACCTCCCCCACGGTGTGGGGAGGCGTAGATGTGCCGCGTCCGGTTTGCCCATGAGCTCAGCGCGGCACAAGGCATCATTGGACCCGTGCCGCGGAATGACCATCACATCCCAACCGACGCGGCACATCTACGCCTCCCCACACCGTGGGGGAGGTCGGCCGCCACGACGAGAAATCGGCGAAATCGTGATGGCGGCCGGGTGGGGGGGCCGTGCCGCCACCATCCCTCCATGGCCACCAACACCGGGAATCACGCATCCAATCGCAACAGACGCGCCGCGTTCCCGTACAGCACCTTCTCCCGCGTCTTCAGGTCTCCCTCCGTCGCCATGAGCACCTTCGCCAGCGCCAGGGCCTGGTGATAGAAGGGCCAATCCGTCCCGTACATGATGCGGTTGGGATCCCCGTGGGCCAGCAGCCGACGAATCGCTCCCACGCCCTGCGACGACACCTCCATGGACACATTGGGATAGCGGTTCAAGAGCGCCAACGCCTCGTCGAGCTGTCGCGCGCCCGCGTGCCCCAGCACGAACGTGGTGTGCGGATTCTCCGCAATGGGCCGCTCATAGTGCCGCACCTGTGACAGGTACCTTCCCAGTCGCGGCTCAATCCCCACCGGCCCGCAGTGCCACAGCACCGGGATGCGCAGCTCACCGCACGCCCGGTACAGGCGCATGGCCCGCGCGTCGTCGGGACGGACGCATTGGACGGCGGGATGCACCTTCACCCCGCGCGCCCCCCGACGCACCTGCGCCACCAGCCGGTCCTCGGCATTGCGCGCATACGGGTGCACCGAGCCGAAGCTGATGAGTCGCGGATTCCCGTCGCCAGCCTTGAGCGCGTGGTGCGCGTTCTCGGAGAGCACCGGGAAGTCGATGGGCAGGATCACCGAGTGCGCAATGCCCATCTCATCCATCTCCCGCACCAGGTTGGGGATGGTGTGCGTGGCGCGCATGCCGCCGCGGGTCACGCTGCGCCAGGTGAGGTCGGAGGTCATCTCCGCGAGCTGCTGCGACGTGAAGTTCTCGTTCGCGTAGACGTCCAGCTCCACCGGGCAGCACGTGGGCAGGTAGTGTTGCGTCTCCGGCGCCAGGCGGTGCAGGTCCACCTGCATGGGCAGCACGTAGGCCAGCGCCAGGTGACTGTGCATGTCAATGATGGGACCCACGCCGCGGTCGCGGCGCACCAGGCGTCCACCGTCCATGGCAAACCACGGGAGCTGGGTGAAACCCTGGAGATTGTCAAAGCGGAGCGGTGTCATGCGTGCATTCACGCTACCACGGACTGGCCCGACGCCACGGCCCGGTGCTACACGCCTGACATGGCCGCCTTCGCATTCATGTTCTTCATCGCGATGCCCGGCCCGTTCTTTCCCGCCATCAACACCGAGCTCATCCTGCTGCTCCAGGTGCTGGAGTCCGGCCAGGACCCCGCGTTGATGGTGCTGGCCGCGTCGGGCGGGCACATGACGCTGTACCTGCTGCTGCACGCCATGGGTGAGAAGACGCTGACCCGCTGGGGTCCCATGGCCCGTCGCCTGGCCGCCATGACGACGGAGAAACGCGAGCGCTTCCGCAACGGCGCCACCGCCGGCCTGGTGGTGGGCTCCCTGCTGGGCGTTCCACCCGTGGTGGTGCTGGCGCCGCTGTCCTCGTCGGTGGGCTTCCCGCGCTGGCGGCTGGCCGTCATCACGTTGCTGGGCCGCATCGTGCGCTTTGGCGTGCTGGTCTCGTTGGGCGGGGAAGCGCTGCGGTGGCTCCAGTCATGACCGGCGCGCTGCTGGCCACGCTCTTGCTCGTGCTGCCCGCGGAGGTGCGCAATCCCGTCGTCATCGAGGCCAACGCCGGCGTCCGCTACAACCCGCTGGGCGCCGCCACCAGCGTGCGCGTGACGCTGCGGCAGCATCTCATTGCGCGGGAAAGCCGGCTGCGCAGCACGCAGCTGGGAAACACGCTGCTGGAGCCCACCAGTGTTGGCGTGGCCACGCACACCGAGCTGACGCCGGCGTACCTGCGCACCGGCGTGGGCGTGGAGGCAACGCCCGCGGCGTTCTGGCGCATGCGCGCCACGTGGCAGGGGTTTGCGCACTTCGGCACGTTCAACGGCCTCATGTCCTTTGACGACCGCCGCGCCCACCACGACCCGGCGAGCATCCGCGAGCGCGCGCGCACCGGTCGCCATCACGGGCCGGCGATTTCCCAGCGCGTCATCCTGGAGAACCTGTTGCAGATGCGCATCTGGCGGCTGGTGGCGGCGGACCAGGCCACCGCGGAGGGCTGGAGCGCGCACCGCAAGGGTTGGTTCTACTCGGGGGAATACGACCTGCTCATGGACGGCACCGGCGACGTGGCGTTGAAGAACATCCTCGTCGTGGGCCTGGGCCTGGGGATGCGGCCGCGCATGCCGGAGATGGTGGTGGGTGGCTTCCACGCCTTCACGCGCGTGCTGCGCAGCGAGGGGCAGAACCAGCAGGCGGGCCTGGCCATCCTGCACACGCCGGTGATGGATGCGTGGTGGCTCACGCGCGCGGGGCTCATCATCCTCGCGGGGATCCACCTCCAGGACCGCTACAAGACCGGCCAGCCCTACTTTGCCGCGCAGGTCTCGGTGACGTTGTGACGCTCAGCCCTGGAAGCGCACGGAGCGGAACATCTCCTCGACCACCGCCGCCGCCTGCGTGCCCTCGCCGTTGAACGTGCAGCGGAAGATGTACACCTGGCCCTGTTCCTCGACGAGCCCGGTGAACACGCGCAGGTCCAGCCCCGCACCCCCCACCGGCCGCGGATCGACGATGGCGTGCCACAACACCCGCGCCTTGCGACCGTCCACGGTGAGGTCCGCGCTCGTGGACTCGTCGACCAGGCGACCCCACTCCAGCCTGAGCTTTCCGGTGATTCCCGCGGCGGTGGCGTCCAGTCCCTCTCCCGGGTTGGCCTTCAGCACGGCGAACGTGGGCACCACCTCCGACGTGTTGCCGAGCAACGTCACGTTCCACACCAGCTCCCCCACCTTCCCCTTGGGAGAGCCCAGCGTCTGGCCAGCGGGCTGCGCCACGTAGCCACGCGGCAGCTGCAGCGTCATGGGGGTTTGCGGCACCTCCAGGCGCGTGGTGCAGCCCGCGCTCCACATCAGGAGCGGGAGAAGGGAACGGAAGAGCCAGCGGGAGCGGGACATGACCGCCACGGTAGCGTGGCGATCCCACGTCGTCACGCCGGGGCAGGTGTGGGTGTCAGCCCACCGTCTTGAGCTTGGAGTTGCCACCCATGATGTCGGCAAAGAAGTCGTTGCCCTTGTCATCCACGACGATGAACGCCGGGAAGTCCACCACCTCGATGCGCCACACCGCCTCCATGCCCAGCTCCGGGTACTCCAGGACCTCCACCTTCTTGATGCAGTCCTGGGCCAGCCGCGCGGCGGGGCCACCAATGGAGCCCAGGTAGAAGCCACCGTGCTTCTTGCACGCCGCGGTGACGTCGGGGGAGCGGTTGCCCTTGGCCAGCATGACGTGGCTGCCGCCCGCGGCCTGGAACTGGTCCACGTACGCGTCCATGCGCCCGGCGGTGGTGGGACCAAACGAGCCCGAGGCGTAGCCCTGCGGCGTCTTGGCCGGCCCCGCGTAATAGACCGCGTGGTCCCTGAGGTACTGCGGCATCCCCTCGCCGCGGTCCAGGCGCTCCTTGATCTTCGCGTGGGCAATGTCGCGCGCCACGATCAGCGGGCCGGAGAGCGAGAGGCGCGTCTTGATGGGATGGCGGGAGAGCTGCGCGCGGATCTCGCTCATGGGCCGGTTGAGGTCCACGCGCACCACTTCTCCGTCGAGCTGCTGGGCGGTGACGTCGGGGAGGAAGCGCGCGGGGTCGGTCTCCAGCTGCTCCAGCCACACCCCCTCGCGCGTGATCTTGCCCAGCGCCTGGCGGTCCGCGCTGCAGCTCACCGCAATGGCCACCGGGCAGGAAGCGCCGTGCCGCGGGAGCCGGATGACGCGCACGTCGTGGCAGAAGTACTTGCCGCCAAACTGCGCACCAATGCCGGTCTTCTGCGAGAGCTCCAGGATCTTCTGCTCCAGCTCCAGGTCGCGGAAGCCGCGGCCCAGCTTGTTCCCCTCGACGGGAAGCGTGTCCAGGTAGCGCGCGCTGGCCAGCTTGGCGACCTTCAAGGTGTACTCCGCGCTGGTCCCGCCAATCACCACGGCCAGGTGGTAGGGCGGACACGCCGCGGTGCCCAGCGAGCGGATCTTCTGCTCCACGAACTTCAAGAGGCTCTCCGGGTTCAGCAGCGCCTTGGTCTCCTGGTACAGGTAGCTCTTGTTCGCCGAGCCGCCGCCCTTGGCCATGAAGAGGAATTTGTACGCGTCCCCGTCGGTGGCAAAGATCTCGATCTGCGCGGGCAGGTTGTTGTTGGTGTTGGCCTCCTTGTACATGTCCAGCGGCGCCAGCTGGCTGTAGCGGAGGTTGCTGGTCTGGTAGGTCTCGTACACGCCGCGCGCAATGGCCTCCTCGTCGCCACCGCCGGTGAAGACCAGCTGGCCCTTCTTGCCCATCACAATCGCCGTGCCGGTGTCCTGGCAGGAGGGGAGCACGCCGCCCGCGGCGATGTTGGCGTTGCGCAGCAGGTCCAGCGCCACGAAGCGGTCATTGGGGGAGGCTTCCTTGTCGTCGAGGATCTTGCGGAGCTGCGCCAGGTGGGAGGGACGCAGCAGGTGCGCGATGTCGCGCATGGCTTCCCGGGTGAGCAGCGTGAGCGCCTGCGGCTCCACGCGCAGGAAGGTCTTGCCCGCGGCGTCAAACGTGGAAACGTGGTCCTTGCTCACCAGGCGGTAGGTCGTCTCGTCCTTGCCCAGCGGCAGCATGTCCTGGAACTGGAAATCCATGGGGCGCAAACCTCAGCGAAGGTCCGGCCCTGCATTAGCGCAATGCCCCACGGCTGCCCAACAGCTTGAGGCCGCGCTCAAACCCGGGCGCGCGCCCTGGTCCTGCGCGTGGCGGTCTTCTTCTTCGTCGCGGGCTTGGCGGCGGCGCGCTTGGCCGGGGTTTTCTTCGCGGTGCCCTTGGCGCGCGGCGAGCCCTTCACCGCCTCGTAACGCGCAATGAAGTCGTCCACGCCCACGCGCGAAATCACCTGGCCCACCACGTCGAGCGCCAGGTCCTCCACGCGCTTGAAGCGCACGCAGCTCTTGCCCATGTCCAGCTGCTTGCCTGACTTGCGGTACGCCGCCTCGAACCACTTCTGCGTGGCGGGGTCGCCGTAGACGCCCATCAGGTAGAGCGACATGTACCCCTTCTGCGACGCCAGCGCGGCAATGCCCAGCGGCTGCCCGTTGTACGTCTGCGGATAACGCGAGAGCGGGACGTAGTAGCCGATCATCCCGTACTGCATGCCCTCCTCGAAGCCCTTGGGGAGGTTCTTGCGGATGACACGACGCACGGATTCCAGCGCCTCACGTCGGTCGGCGGGGAGGGAGGCGAGGTATTCCTGGACGGTGGTGGCGGCGGAGGAGGCCATGCGCGCGAGGCTAGTGGAGCAGGCGCGCGACGGTCGAGCGGTGCGTCAGTAGCGTCCCCCCAGCTCGTCGTTCTCTCCTCCCACGACGGTGGGCGGGTAGCTCAGGTGCGCGAAAACCTGCGTCACGCCGCGCACGCGGGAGGCCGCGTCCTCCGCCAGGCGCGCGGTCAGCTTGTCCGGCGCGGCGCCCAGCAGGGTGACCTCGCCCTCACGCACCACCACCTCCATCTCGGATGCGTCGACGTCCGGGTGCGCGGTGAGCACGGCCACCACGTCGTCGTGGATGCGCTCGTCGGAGCGGCGGTAGCCGCGCGGGCCCACGCCCGCAAATCCGCCCCGGTGCCTGCGCCTGCCACCGCGGTGCTGTCCAGCTGTGACCTGCATTCTGGCCATGGTTGTTCCTCCTCATCCGCTCTCGGGCGGGGGTGGGGGCATGGGCT
>JBFMGU010000075.1:0-41323 GCA_040752415.1 Myxococcota bacterium | reverse complement strand
AGCCGCTCGTCCCAGTGCCGCGGCACATCTACGCCTCCCCACGCCGTGGGGGAGGCCCGCCGCCACGACGAGACCTCATTGAAATCGGAAGGCGGCGGGGTGGGGGGGCCAACTCGCCACCAACCCGCCACCGGGCTCACGGAAAACACGCACCCATGCCGCGGTACGTCTGTGCGCTCCCAACGATCTTCCCACCCTGCACCAGCAGGTACGCGTTGAAGCGCTCCGCCAGCTCACCCGCCTTGGCGTGTCGGAACAGCACCGGGTCACCGGGTTGCAAGCGCGTTCCCGTCGGGAGGCGCAACGGCGTCTGCACCTCACCGCATCCTTCCGTCGTCACCAGCTCCACGCCCGCGGGCACCCAGGGCCGCGGCACTTTGTCCCAACCCGGCTCCCCCGACGCGACGTAACCACCGCCCTGGCACGTGGCGTACCCATCGTCACTCACGCGCACCACCTGCAGCGCGAAGAAGCACGCCGGCTCGAAGCGCACGTTCGAGTAGTAATCAAACAGGTGCGAGCACAGCAGCCCGCTACCCGCCGTCACCTCGGTGAGCGCGTCCTCTCCCACGGCAAACGTCACCGAGCCCGTTCCCGCGCCGTTGAACACCTCCAGCGTCAACCCGCGCTGCTTCCAAGCCGCCGCTACTTCACGTCGGAGACTCGCCACCGCGCGCGCCGAAGCCTTTCGCACGGCCGAGGCCACCGGGTTCAAGGCACGCTTGAACGGATTGCGGTCGCCCAGTCCCGCCACCTGCGCTTCATAGGCCATCACGCCGACGGGACGGAGCACCCGCGTCGCCTGGATCTCGTCGACGAGGTGCATCAGCGCATCCACACCGCGCACCGGACTGCGACGCACCCCCAGGTGCAGCGCGCCTCCCGCCAGTCGCAGCGACGCATCCAGCTCCACCACCACGGGGAACGCCTGCGCCGCGCCGCGCATCACCTCCGCCAGCGCGCGAATGCCCTCGCTCCCGTCGACGACGAGCATGACGCGGCATCCAGCGTCGTGCAGCTTGCGCAGCAGGGTGAGGTCGGAGCGGTGCGTGGTGGGGTAGGCCACCAGGAGGTCATCCAGCCCGTGCCCGCGCAGCAGAGCCGCCTCCTCCGCGCAGAAACACATCAGGCCGCGGTAGGGCTCCCCTGACGAGAGGACACGTTGGATGAGCTCCGGGACCCGCACGCTCTTGGTGGCCAGCCGCACGCTCTTGCCGGAGGGACGCACCAGGCGCGTCAGGGCCGCCACGTTGCGGTCAAACGCATCCAGGTCCACCACCACGCAGGGCAGACGCTGTCCCGCGAGGAGACGACGCCATTCCGCGTGGTCGCGCGGGGTCATTTCACGGGCTTCTTGGCGGGCGCGTCGGTGTTGAAGCGGTTCATGGTGGCCTGCGGCCCCTGCTTGAGCCACATCAGGACGGCGTCCTGCGCCTCGGCCAGCATGAGGTCCATCTCCTCGCGCTCATGCTTCTTGAAGCCGCCCAGGACGTGATTCACCACGTGGTCGCCCTTGGCACCGGCGGGCTTGCCAATCCCGAGACGAATGCGCGCGTATTCCGGTCCCAGGTGCTGGTGCAGGCTGCGCAGCCCGTTGTGTCCGCCGTGGCCGCCGCCCACCTTCACGCGCAGCTTGCCCAGCGGGAGGTCCAGCTCGTCGTGGGCCACCAGGATCTGCGCCGGGGCGACCTTGTAGAAATCCGCGGCCGCGCGCACGCACTCGCCGCTGAGGTTCATGTACGTCTGCGGCTTGACGAAGAGCACGCGCCCGTCGTCACCCAGGCTGTTGTCCCGGACCTCGGCAATCTCGCCCTTGAACTTGCGCTGCCACGACGGCGCGTTCAGCCGACGCGCGAGTGCGTCCACCACCATGAAGCCGGCGTTGTGGCGCGTGTCCTCGTACTCGGAGCCGGGATTGCCCAGTCCCACCACCATCCGCATGGTTGCCATCCACACGCACCAACGTCGTCACGCGGGTATGGAACGCGTCACGACGTTGGCGGCCAGGTTGTGCGGAATCAATGCGCCACGGTGGCGCGCCAGCCGAAGAAGCCGGCGCACCACCTGGCGGCAGGATCACTTCTTCTTCTCGCCACCCGCGGCCGGAGCAGCGCCCTTGGCGGGAGCAGCGCCACCCGCGGCACCGGCGGCCGGCTTGGCACCAGCGGCGGCAGCGCCCGCGGCGGGAGCGGCAGCGGCAGCGCCCTCGACGGGAGCGGCAGCGGCGGCGGCCTTCTCCTCACGCACCGCCACCACGGTGGCAATGGTCTCCTTGCCGTCGCCAATGGGCTTGACGCCCTCGGGCAGCTTGAGCTCACGCGCGTGGATGGACTGACCCATCTTCAGCTCGGAGATGTCCACCTCGATCTTCTCGGGGATGGCCTGGGCGTTGGCGAACACGCGCAGCTTGCGGCTGACCTGCTCCACCACGCCGCCCGCGCCAATGCTCTTGTTCTTGCCGACGAGCACCACGGGGAGGAACACGCGCACCGGCTTGGTGACGTCCACTTCCATGAAGTCGGCGTGCACCAGCTCACGACGGACCGGATCACGCTGCATGTCCTTCACCAGCACGTGGTGCTTGGAGGACTTCCCGTTGCCGTTGACGGTCAGGGAGATGAGCGTGTTGGTGCCCAGCGGGGTGGCCAGCGCCTTGCCCAGCGCCTTGGGCTCCACGCTCAGCACCCGGGCCTCCTTGCCCTGGGAGTACAGCACCGCGGGGATGGAACCGGTGCGACGGAGGCGACGGCTGGGACCCTTGCCATGATCGTCGCGGGAGGTAGCGGTCAGCTCGGACTGGATTGCCATGGGACTTCTCCTTCTGCCCGGCCCTCGATCACGCCTTCACAACGTCCGCCTCCATGGCGGAGGGAGGCCTCGCAGGACGGGGGGATGGGCCAGATAGTGGGCTTTCCCGGGGAGGGCAAGTGCCCTGCCGCCCACGACGGTTCCAGCTTGTCATGCCCCGCCGGAGCGGTAGGTTGGCGCTCGTGGCCCAGGACGCCATCACCATTGCGGAGGCGCTGCACCTGGAAGGGGTGGAGGACCCCGCCAGTGTGTCCCAGGCGCGCGCGCTCCTCGACGGGGAAGGCATCACCAACCCCAAGCGCGACCGCATCTCCAGGGACAAGCAACCCCGCGTCCACGAGGCGCTCCACCACGCCTTCTTCTTCCACTGCACCGCGCCCAACTGCCAGAAACCGGTGCAGCACTCCGGGAAGCCGGGGCTGCTGGTCCGTCGGGAGATGTGCCTGGTGTGCGGCGGCTCCAACACGCGACGCGCGGTCCAGGAGGCGCTGGAGGCGTGCGCCGCGACGGGGATCCGCAGGGTGTGCCTGGTGGGCGGCAGCCCCGGCATCCGGGAGGAGCTGGAACGACAGCTTGGCAGCGCGCTCAAGCTCACGCTGGTGGACGGGACGCAGACCCCCAGCAGCAACCAGGCGCGTGCGCACGTCCGCGGTCACGACGTCACCATCATCTGCGGCTCCAGTGAGCTGAGCCACAAGCTGTCCAACACCTACGGCGCCTGTGCCAGGGACGGCGCGGTGATCACGGTGGCGCGGCGGGGTGTGGAGGCCATTGCGGAGGGGTTGACCATCCACGCGCGCGGACGTCGTCGCTAGCGCGTTTTCACGACGTCACGGCGGCGTCCTGGCCTGCGTTGCGTGGCTGTCTCCCGACGAGGTTTCTATACCCCGAGGTCACTGCAGGCATGCCACCCGCGGGGCCGCGGACACGGATGGCCCCGCCATCAAGGGAGCCGTCCCATGACCTCCGTCCGGAAGAACGTTGCTTTTCTCGTCGAGCAGCACGTCGATGATTCCGAGTTCAAGGTCCCGCTGACCGCGCTCCGGCAGGCCGGCGCGGAGGTGACGGTCCTGGGCTCCCGCATGGACGAGCAGTACGAGGGGCAGCACGGCAGGATCCTGGTCACGCCGGACGGCACCACCACGGAAGCACGCGCCTCCGACTACGACGCCGTGATCATCCCGGGCGGGATGGCGCCGGACATCATGCGCACGAACATGAAGACGGTGCGCTTTGTCCAGGAGGCCATGCGGCTGGGCAAGGTGGTGGCGGCGGTGTGTCACGGTCCGCAGGTCCTCATTGAAGGTGATCTGCTCCGCGGACGACGTGCGACGGGATTCCGCGCCGTCCGCAAGGACATGGTGAACGCGGGCTGCCAGTACGTGAACGAGCCCTGCGTCGTCGACGGAAACCTCATCACGTCCCGCCACGCCGGCGACCTCCCCATCTTCTCCACCGCCGTCCTGCGCAAGCTGGACCTGGGGCTCCCCATCCGCGGCGTGGCGCTGCCCGAGCTGAACAACCTGAACGCCGAGTGGTGGAAGCTGGGCGAGGAATGGGGCGGCAGCACCCGCGACGAGATCCTCTCCGGCGTCAACGCGGCCATCCACGGCGAGCGATGGGCGCTCTCGGCATTCGAGCGCTACGCGGAGAAGGCGGACGATCCCGCACTGCGCTCGCTGTTCGGTGAGATCTGCGCCACCAAGCAGATGCACGTGAACCTGCTGCAAGGGCGGCTCACCGCGTTGGGCGGTCGTGAGGTGGGCAAGGGGCCGGGGGCGTTGCAGAAGGTGAAGACGCTCTTCCAGTCTTCCGACGACATCTCGCTGCTGCGTCGGGCGCTGGGTGACCTGCAGGCCGGCGTGGTGGACGCGGCGAACCTCAACGTGAAGTTCACCGACCCGGCCACCGCGGAGGTCTTCCGCCGCATCGAGATCGACCTGGCCAAACATGAGCGCATGGTGGGTGACGTGTACCGGTCCAAGGTGGGCGCCGCGCAGCCGCGGCCGGCCGTGCCGTCGGACGGGGCGTCGTTGGGGGCGTGAGATTCTCGCGCACCCGCCCATCCGCGCCCGCGCTCCGAATTGCCCGTGCCCCTGCCCGTGCCCCTGCCGCTGCCCGTGCCCGGTGTGGGGGCTCAGGGGACGACGAGGTTTTCCGCGGATGACCCTCTGCGCTGAGGCTTCCCACAGGCCGGGCACGGGCAGGGATTCTGAATTTCCGCCACACCGGGGACTTCCCCCGCCACCCGGTTGCGCTCAAGCCAGCGTCCAGGGATCCTCGGGGCACCAACCCCCTTCGGGAAAAGGATCCCTGCGATGCGCCGAGCTCCCCTGTCCGTGGTGTCCGTCCTTGCCTTGGTGGCGTTGAGCCTGGGGTGCCAGGAGGAGCCCAAATGTGGCGACAAGAACCTGGACCCCGGTGAGGAATGCGACGACGGGAACACCGCTGACGGCGACCGCTGCACCAGCATCTGCACCCTGCCGCGCTGCGGCGACGGGCTCATGCAGGCCGGTGAGGAATGCGACGACGGCAACCGCCTGGACTTCGACGGGTGCACCGCCACCTGCGAGCTGCCGCGCTGCGGAGACGGCATCCTCCACCGCGGCGGTGAGACGCCCGAGGAGTGCGACGACGGCAACGCCGACGACACGGACGCCTGCACCCGAGAGTGCAAGCGGGCGGTGTGCGGAGATGGGCTGGTCCGCGTGGGCGTGGAGGCCTGCGACGACGGCAACGCCGACGACACGGATGCCTGCACCGGCACCTGCGCCGCGGCCAGCTGCGGGGACGGCAACGTGCAGCCCGGCGAGGAATGCGACGACGGGAACCGCTCCAACCAGGACGCCTGCCTCACCACCTGCCTGAACGCACGCTGCGGCGACGGCTTCATGCAGGGTACCGAGGAGTGCGACGACGGCAACGCCGACGAGTCCGACGCCTGTCTCAATGACTGCACGTTGGCGGGCTGCGGGGATGGCAAGGTGTGGCGCGGCGTGGAGGCGTGTGACGACGGCAACACCACCAACACCGACTCCTGCACCAGCACCTGCGGCCTGCCCACCTGCGGTGACGGCTTCGTCCAGGCGGGGGAGGCGTGTGACGACGGCAACCCCGATGACACCGACGCGTGTCTCCGCACCTGCCTGGCCGCCCGCTGCGGCGACGGCGCGGTGCAGGCGGGAACCGAGGCGTGCGACGACGGCAACCAGGACGACACCGACGGATGCCTCAGCACCTGCGTCGCACCGACCTGCGGCGACGGGTTCGTGCGCGCGGGCGTGGAGGCGTGTGATGACGGGAATGGGGTCGACACCGACGGGTGCACCAACGCGTGCGCGCCGGCCGCGTGCGGCGACGGTGTGACGCGCGAGGGCGTGGAGGCCTGCGACGACGGCAACCGCGACGACACGGATGCGTGCCTCTCCACCTGCGTGGCGGCCGCGTGCGGAGATGGAGTGGTGCAGGCGGGGACGGAGCAGTGCGACGACGGCAACCTGGTGGACGGCGACTGGTGCAGCGCCAGCTGCCAGCACGAGTGCGCGCTGGGTGACGTGACGCCCACACAGACCGCGGGCGGCTGCTACATGGGATTCACCACGACGACGGACTGGCTGAGCGCCGCCAACGCGTGCGACGCCATGGGAGCGCACCTGGTGAGCATCCAGTCCCAGGCCGAGAACGACGTGGTGATGGCCCTGGTGGCAGACGCGGCCTTTGGCGGGAGCGCGTGGACGGGGATGACAGACAGTTTCTCGGAAGGCACATTCCTGTGGTTGGTCGGGCCCGGGCAGCTCCTGGCGCCCTCGTTCAGCAACTTCGCAACCGGCCAGCCCGACGACGCGGCGCCCGGTGAGGATTGTGCGCGCATGACCAGCGCGGATGGGACGTGGACGGATGAGGACTGCGGCCTGCTGGCGGGCTACGTGTGCGAGCATGACTTCCCCTGACCGCGGCACACCCCTCTGGGGCGCGCTGCTCGTCGTGGCGCTGGCCGCGGGATGTCCTGCCGCGTGCCAGGAGGAGCCGCGCTGCGGCAACGGGAAGCTGGAGCAGGGGGAGCGCTGTGACGACGGAAACACTGCCGACGGCGACCGCTGCACCAGCCTCTGCACCATCCCCGCCTGCGGCGACGGCATCCTCCAGCCCGGCGAAGAATGCGACGACGGCAACCTGAGCGACCGGGACGACTGCACCACCGCCTGCCGAACGTCGTTCTGCGGCGACGGAGAGATGCAGGGCACCGAGGAGTGTGACGACGGCAACGCCGACGACCTGGATGCGTGCACCACCACCTGCCGCCTGGCGGCGTGCGGAGATGGGCTTGTGCGCCTGGGCGTGGAGGCCTGTGACGACGGCAACGCCGACGACACCGACGCCTGCACGCGGACGTGCGCGTTGGCGAGCTGCGGCGACGGAAAGGTGCAGCCCGGCGAGGACTGCGACGACGGCAACTCCGACGACACCGACGGCTGTCTGTCCACCTGCCTGACCGCCGGCTGCGGCGACGGAGCGCTGGGCGCGGGGGAGGAATGCGACGACGGCAACGCCGACCCCACCGACTCCTGCCTCAACGACTGCACGCGCGCGCGCTGTGGCGACGGATTCCTGCAGCCCGGCGAGCAGTGTGACGACGGGAACCTGGCGGACGGGGACGCTTGCACCGCGCAGTGCGCGCTCCCGACATGCGGCAACGGCGTGGTGGAGTACCTGGAGGCCTGCGACGACGGGAACCTCCTTGACGACGACGGCTGCACCAGCGCGTGCCGCGCCAACGTCTGCGGTGACGGCCTGGTCTGGCGTGGACGCGAGGCGTGTGATGACGGCAACCGGGTCGACGCCGACGGCTGCCGGAATGACTGCACGCGGCCCGGCTGCGGTGACGGCGTGCGCCAAGCGGGGGAGGCCTGCGACGACGGGAACGTCGACAACACCGATGCCTGCCTGACCACCTGTCAGACCGCCGGTCCGGGCGACGGCTTCGTGTGGGCGGGCGTGGAGCTCTGCGACGACGGAAACACGTTCGATGGCGACGCGTGCACCGCCGCGGGCCAACCCGCCGTGTGCGGGGATGGCCTGGTGCACCTGGGCGAGGAGGCCTGTGACGACGGGAACGGCGGCCTGACCGATGCTTGCCTGCCCGGGTGCGTGCCGGCGCGGTGCGGCGACGGCCAGGTGTGGGCGGGACGGGAGGCGTGCGACGACGCCAACCTGGACAATACCGACGGATGCCTGGTGAGCTGCGCCACCCTCGACCTGTGCCGGGACTTCCAGATCACCGTGGTGTCGCCGGCACGGGAGTGCGTGCCCAACTCACCCGCCTCCATCACCCTGCAATCCACCGGCTTCCTCGTCGTGGAGGGCCGCAATCCGCTGGTGCTGTTCGACGGTGTCCCGGCAGCCGTGCAGTCCATCTCCGGTTGCGAGCCGGTCCGTGGCGCCTACGTGGATGTGCGGCGTTGCACCACGCTGGAGTTGGCGGTGCCGGGCGCGCCGTTGGCCGCGGGTGACCACCTGATCGAGGTGGCCCAGCCCATCACGCAGCCGTGCTCGGACAGTGCGCTGTTCATCATGGCTCTGCCGCCCACGCTCAGCAGCGTGACCCCGGGACTGGTGTGTGAAGGCGACGCGCGCTTCACCTTCGCGGGCGCCGACCTCACCCCGTTCACGTCGGTGGCGCTGGGGCCGTTCGCTGCCTCGACGGTGGACTACGTGGACAGCAGCACGCTGGATGCCTCCTTCACCGGCCTCTCCCCCGGGACCTACGACGCCACGGTTTCCAATGGCGTCGCCTGCGAGGACACGCTGCCCGCGGCGGTCACCGTGGTGCAGCGGCCCAACGTGTTCTTCGTCGACCCGCCGGTGGCCTACAACGGCATCAGCCTGCAGGTCACCATCTACGTCTCGGGCATCAACGGCGGTGACGTCGCCAGCGTCTCCATTGTCCCCGCAGGGGGCGGTGCTCCCGTAACGCTGGTCCACACCTACGACCCGGGGAGGCCCACGCTGGTGCAGGCGGTGATCCCCGCCGGTCAGGCCGCGGGGGATTACGACGTGGTGGTCCGTGACGACGTCAACTGCGAGGCAACGTTGGCCGGCGGGGTCACGGTCACGGACCGGCTCACCATCGACGTGGCCACGGTGGATCCGCCGTTTGCCTGGTCGGGGGGCGTGAGCTCCGTGGTGGTGACCGCGCGCGATCCTCCGACGACGCCGGGCACCGACCGCGCCTTCCTCAACGTGCCGCGCGTCTACCTCAGCCCCGCGGTGGCGGGTGGCAACGCCCTGGCCGTGCTGATGAACGCGGTCTCCTTCGTCAACTCCACCGAGCTCACCGGCCTGGTCCCCGCGGGACTCCAGCCCGGAACCTACGACGTGGTGGTGGTGAACCCGGACGGGTCCGTGGGGGTGATCACGGGTTTTGTGGTGACGGTGGATCCCCCGCCGCTCGTCGACGTGGTGTCGCCGGGATCCTTCCCTGGCAGCACGGGCGTGGCGGCGGAGATCCGGGGAACGGGGTTCCAGGCAACTTCCACGGCCCAGCTCATCTGCCAGCCGCCCACCGGCGCCCCGCAGACCTTCCCGGTTGCCATCAACACCGCCGCCGCCACCATCCTCGACGTCACCGTCGACGCGTCGTCGATCCCGGTGGGGTCCGTCTGCCTGATGCGCGTCACCAATCCCGACGGGAGCTACGGAGAGTTCGCCGCGGTGGGCATCACCACGCCGGCGGAGAACATTGCCGCGTTCACCGACCAGTCGCCCATGCAGGTGGCCCGTCGTGCGCCAGCGCTGGTGGCGGGGCGGCCGAGCCGCTTTGCACGTTTCCTCTACGCACTGGGCGGAGACACTGGCACCAGCGCGTCGCCGTTGGACTCGGTGGAGGCGGCGCTGCTGGACCGGTTTGGTGCCGTGCGCAGCTGGCGCTTCCTCCCGCGCCCGTTGCCAGAGGCCAGGACGCTTGCCTCCGCCGTCACGCTGGGGCGCTTCATCTACGTCGTGGGAGGCCAGGATGGGACCGGTGTGCGCAGCGACGTGTTGCGCGCCGAGGTGCTGGACCCGCTGGCCGCACCGTCGATCTCCGAGGTGCAGCTGGCGCTGGTGGAGAGCGCGGGCGGCCTGGCCTCCGGGCTCTGGTACTACCGGGTCTCGGCGGTGATGGCGGACAATGATCCCTCCAACCCCGGCGGCGAGACCCTGCCTTCCGACGCGCAGCCCGTGGTGATTCCCGCTGGCCTTGCGCTGCCCATGCACGTCACGGTGCATTGGACCGCGGTGACCGGAGCGCAGGCGTACCGCGTCTATCGCAGCCCCACGCCCGGCCTGGTGTCCGGAGCGGAGGAACTGCTGGCGGAAGTGCCGGACACGGAGCTCCAGCTCGTCGACACGGGTGCCGCCACCACCGCGGAGCGCCCGCGCGTCATCGGCGACCTGGGGGAGTGGGCCACGCTGCCCTTGCTCAACACCGCGCGTGAAGGCGCCGGGTTGGCCTATGCCATGGATCCCGTGGATGCCACGCGCGCCTATCTCTACGTCGTGGGCGGGCGTAACGGCGCGGGCAACGTGCTCGACGACGTGGAGATCCTACCCATCACCTTGAACGCCGACGGCTCGCAGACTCCGCAGTCATGGTCCGTGTCCGGGAGCACACTGGCGTCGGGGCGTTGGCAGCTGGGGGCCACCACCGCCAGTGAGCTCGTCACCATCCGCGTGGGAAGCGACTCCTGGGTCTACGTGGGCGGCGGGCTGGACAACGGCGGCAACGAAATCACCGACGTGGATGCCGCGCGGGTGCAGGCGGGTGGAAGCCTCACCGCGTTCACCGCCACGGACAACATGCCCGCACGTGCGGGAGGTGCGTTCCTCGCCGCGGCCAACCAGCTCTTCCTGTTCGGAGGTGCTTCCGGCGGCACGCCCAGCAACGCGGTGACGTCGGCGGAGCTGTGCGGAATAGGCCTGAGCTGCGGCGGCCAACCCGCAGACCCACCCGACCTCAAGAACTGGAACGCGGCGGGCATCAGCCTGGTCCGGCCGCGTGCGTTGATGGGCTCCTCGCTGGAGAGCGGTCGCATCTTCCTGGTGGGGGGACAGACCACCACCGGCGTCACCGCCACCGTCGAGAGCACCGTGTGGTGATTGCCCGATCAGTGTGACAGCGCGCGCGCCAGTGCCATCACGTCCGCGCTCGGGTCCATCATCGTCACATTGCCATTCGCGTCGAAGAACAGCGTGCCGGCGTAGCCGCGCGTTCTCGTCGTCACTCCGTCCAACGCGCTCGGCGTGACGGTGCGCAGACCGTGCTTCGCGGCAATCCGACGCGCCTGTTCCGCGCCATCCCACGTGGGGTCCGCCAGCAGCTCCGCGCAGTCCGGGGTCCGGTGCAGCGGCAGGAAGGTGCCCATGAGGCTCACTTCCACGTCGGGAAGCTCGCGCGCCAGGAACAACGCCACCGGCTCCGTGCAGCACTCCAGGTGCCCCGGCATCAGCAGGTGACGCACCATGAGTCGCTGCCCACCCGCGCGCACCCGGCGGAGATTCCGGTGCACCACCTCGGTGTATCGCTCCACCTGCGCCAACCGCCGGGCGCATGCGTCCTGGCCGAACTTCAGGTCCGCCAGCCACACGTCGACGACGCCATCCAGCAGCTCCGCCACCTCGTCGGAGTGGTAGAGGTTGGTGTTCCACACCAGCTTCACGTTGGGAGGGAGCGCGGCCACCAGCTCCAGGATGGCCAGCACGTTCACGGAAGGGTCACCTCCCAGCACATTCAGCGTGCGCGCGCCCTCCTGCTGGCGTTGCATCACGGCGTCGGTCAGCACCCGCAGCGACGTCGGTGCCGGCTTCCGCGGATGCACCACCATCTCACCCGAGAGGCAGAACGCGCAGCGGAAGCTGCAGCCCGAGAAGTACACCAGGTGTGACGGAGAAAGGTCCGCCTCCTCGCCCACGGAGAGCGACTCACGCGCCACGCGTCCCTGCGCATCCAGACCGCAGCGTCCCAACTCACCCGCCACGCGGTCGACGCCACAGCGCCATTCACAGGCCACGCAGCGTCGGTACAGCTCGCGGGCGTGGGCAATGCGCGCGGGGATGTCGGCGGGTCTCATCAGGAGCCGCGGATGTTCTGCGAGTCCACGATCTCCGTCATGAACGCCTCAGCCGTGTCGGTGCTCTCCACCACCTGGCCCAGGGCCTCCTCGAGGAAACGCGTGGCGTCGCGACACTGCCCGCCGGGAAAGCCCTCCGGTTTCACCTGGACGGTTCCGTTGGGATGGAACTCCACGACGATCCTTGGCTGCGTCATGACATCCCCCTCAGTACGCGCGGCTCAGCGTGAGCCGGATGACGCCCTGCGCGTCGGTCTCGCGTTGCACGGTGTAGCCCTGCACGGTGGCCTCACGCGTGGCCTTGTGCACGCCGTACATCTGCTGCAGGCGCTGCGTGAACTGCGCGGAATTCCCGAGCTCACGCTGCACGTAATACCAATCGGTCACCATCTCGTAGGTTCCGTCGGCGGTGCGCTTGAAACCGGCCACGCGTCCGCTGGGCAGCGTCATGGACGCGTCAACGGACATGGTCTGTCCCGCCGCGGAGACTGTCCCGCCCATCACCAGCGTGAATCCCATCTCCGCCAGGGCGTCGGTGAGCGCGGCCAGGTCCTTCACCTGCGTCTTCACGGTGCTGAGATGGCTCATGCCTCCTCCCTCCCCAAGCGCATCCGACGCACGCCCTGCGCGGGCACGGACTCCGGGTGTGGCGCCGACGACGCGGGACGCGCCCGATGTCTGGCCCACTCACGCAGCGCCTTGATCTCGGTGCTCATCATCACGCTCAGCGGCGTCATGGCGGTGAGCGACTGCATGACGTCGGCGGGATGGAGGTCGCGCTGCGTGTCATCAAACGCGTCAAACAGCGCGCTGACCACGGCCTCCTCCAGCTCCGCGCCGGTATATCCGTCGGACATGCGGGCCAGCTCGCGCACCGCGGCTTCTTCCATCTCGCGCTTCCGACGGGCGAGGTGGATGCGCAGGATCTCTTCCCGCTCCGCCTCGGTGGGGAGGTCCACGAAGAAGATCTCGTCAAAGCGGCCCTTGCGCAGGAACTCCGGCGGCAGCGCCTCAATGGCGTTGGCCGTGGCCACGACAAAAACGGGCGCGCGCTTCTCCTGCATCCACGTCAGGAAATGACCAAAGACGCGCGCGGTGGTGCCAGCGTCGGAGCGGTTGCTGCTGGCCACGCCGCTGAGGCCCTTCTCGATCTCGTCGATCCACAGCACCGCCGGGCTGGCCGCTTCCGCCGTGGCCAGCGCGCGCCGCAGGTTCCCCTCGCTCTCTCCGACGAGCGAGCCGAACACCTTGCCAATGTCCAGGCGCAGCAGCGGCAGCTTCCACGTCGTGGCCACGGACTTGGCCAGCAGGCTCTTTCCGCTGCCCGGCACGCCAATGAGGATGATTCCGCGCGGAGCCGGCAAGCCGAAGTCGCGCGCCTGCGGAGAGAACGCCCGTCGACGCTTGCGCAGCCACTCCTTGAGCACGGAGACACCACCCACGCTCTCCAATGTGTCCGCGCTCTGGATGACCTCGAGGACACCGCTCTTGCGGACTGCGGCGGCCTTCTCCTCGTTGATCAGGTCCGGGTCCACCGCGCGCTTCACCACCAGGCTGAGCGCAAACGCGTTCTCCGCTTCAAACGCCGTCAGACCCAGCGCGGCCTCGATGGCACGCTCGCGCACGACGTCGCTGGGCTCGGGGATGGCGGCTTCGGGATGCGGGTTGGAGGCACGGGCGCTCTGCAGCACGCGCTCCATGAGCTGACGCAGGTACGCGCGGTCGGGGAGGGCGTACTCGAGGACGGTGACTTCCTTCTCCACCTCGGGAGGGAGTTGGCAGCGCACGCCAAGGAGGACCAGGGATTGGTTGGTGGTGCGGAACAGCTTGGTGAGGTCACGCAGCTTGCGGAGGATCTCCGGGTTCTGCAGGTAGAAGTGGAAATCCCGCAGGATGACGACGGAATCCGCGCCCGCCTGCTCCGCCCACGTGAGCGCGCCCATCGGATTCTTCGCGTGATTGGGCTCGCGCCGTTTCTCCGTGAGCCCGACGATTCCCTCGGTGACGCTCCAGTAGAACGCGCGCCGTTCCGTGCCGCGGGCCGCCGCCACCAGGTCCAGCTCCGCGCGCGACTCCTCGGCGGTGGTCACGGCAAGCACGGGAAAGCCTGCATCCAGGTACGCCTGGAGTCGCTCGACAAAGCTCATTTGCGGATCCTCACGCGGCGGTTGCCGGGCGTGCCGGGCCCGTAGTCATCCGCTCCCGACGACGACGGTGGCGCTGGTGGCGGCGGTGGGGGCGGGGGGCGCGTCTCCGCGCGAGGTGGCGGAGGAGGCGGTGGCGGGGGAGGCCGTTGCTGGGCCTGCTGACGCTGGCGGTATTCCGGTGATGCGCGCACGCCCTGGGTGACGGCGTGACGGATCTGCTCGAGAGACGCGCCCGCACGACGCTGCGCCGCCGCCATGTTGAGCCAGTGCACCAGGCCCGCAGGGTCCGGCGTGCGCCCCAACTCCGCCGTGTAGACGGCCGCAATCATCTCGACGAGGTCGGCGTTGTTCTCCTGGCGCACGTCGGGGTCCAGCTGGTCCACGATGTGCGTCATGTCATCCATGAGGCGCGCGGCGGCGTTGGCCAGGCGGGACAGCTCGCGCGCACCGGACGCACGCGTCACCTGCTCCATGCCGCGGAGCACACCGCGCAACGCATCCACCAGCTCCCTGTCGGCCCTGCGTCCCACCGTGCCTCCCGGTTCAACGACGGTACAACGCGACCACGTACGGCGTCAGCCAATGGCCCCCTGCTTGCGCAGCGACGCCAACCTCTCGTCGGTGAGGCCCAGCACGTTCTTGAGTGACGCGTCGGTGTGTTCACCCAGCAGCGGCGGTCGACCCGCGGCCTCACCTGGCGTCTGCGAGAGCTTCACGGGCACACCGGTGAGCTTGAGCTTGCCCGCCGTCGGGTGCTCCGTCTCCACCACCATCTGGCGCGCGCGCACCTGCGGGTGGGCCATGGCCTGCACCACGTCGAGCACGGGGCCGGCGGGGATGCCCGCGTCATCCAGCGCCTTCACCCACTCGTCGACGGTGCGGGACACGATGATGGGCGCCAGCGTGGCCTCCATGGCCTCACGGTTCTCCACGCGGGTGGCGTTGGTCTTGAACCGCGGGTCCTGCTGCCACTCGGGGTGGCCGCACATCTCGCTGAACGTCTTGAACAGCGAGTCGTTGGCCACGCCAATGGTCACCCACCCGTCGGAAGCCTTGAACGTACCGAACGGGACGATGTTGGGATGTCCATTCCCGTGGCGACGTGGCGGCTTCCCGGTCACGCCGGACGCGCCCGCATGGTAGGCCATCAGGGACACCTGTCCGTCGAGCAGGCTGATGTCCACGTGCTGACCCTTGCCGGTGCGCGTGCGCGCGTACAGCGCGAACAGGATGCCCTGCACGGCCAGCATGCCGGCGGTGATGTCCGCGATGCTGTAGCCCGCCTTGAACGGCGTTCCGTCGACGGGACCGGTGACGGAGGCCAGTCCACCCAGGTTCTGCGCCACGGGGTCGTAGCCGGGCTTCTGCACGTACTCGTCGAGACCGGCGTGCCCGTAGCCGCTGATGCTGCAGTAGATGAGTCGTGGGTGGGCCTGGCACAGCTCCTTGGCGCCCAGGCCCATCTTGTCCAGCACGCCGGGACGGAAGTTCTCCAGGAGCACGTCGGCACGCGCGGCCAGCTGCTTGATGAGCGCCAGCCCCTCGGGGTGCTTGAAGTCCACGGCGATGGATTCCTTGCCGCGGTTCACCGAGAGGAAATACGCGCTCTCTCCGCGTCCGCCCACGGTGGGCTCACCGACGAAGGGCGGACCAAAGCCGCGCGTGTCGTCGCCCTTGCCGGGCTGTTCAATCTTGAGGACGCGCGCACCCATGTCCGCCAGCGTCATCGACGCGAACGGACCGGCGAGCACGCGGGAGAGGTCCAGGACCAGGATGTCATCAAGGGGCCGCATGGCGGCGCACCCTAGCAGCAGCGGCCCGCGCCGGGCACGTGGGTCATGCTTGCGGACGCGCCCAAGCGCAACCCTGACGACGTCGTCGCACCCGCCCGAGGGCTTGGCTCCTTGGCCATCACCCGGAATCGCGCAGCACCGCTTCCGGTGGTGACGCGAGACGGCCGGTCAACCCTTGCGACGACGTTTCCAGCGGTTGGCCCCGCCGCCGATGAGGATTCCCCAGAAGAGATACGGGGCGAGAAGGTCCACGTTGGCGCAGGAGGAGAGGGAGTTTTGCGTGGCGCACGTGCTCGCAATGCACACGCCGTCCTGGCAGGCCATGCCGGAGACGCACTGGTCGTAGCGTGTGCACGCCTGGCCCTCGGCGTGCCGGGGCGTGCAGGTTCCTTCGCCACCGCCGTCGGGGAGCTGGCAGTAGGCATCGGCGCCGCACTGGCCACTGCTGGTGCACGTCTCGCCCAGCGCGCGTGGCGGCACACACCGGTAGCGGTATCCGCCGTCCTCGAAGGAGAACTCACACACGCCTTCCTGGCAGACGTAGCCGGTGGTGTCGCAGGCTTGCCCCACCGCGGCGCCTGGGCGGCACTGGCCGAGTGAGCCTCCGTCGCCACGGCTGCAGTACAGCCCCGGCGAGCAGGAATAGGAGCACGGCTCACCCTCGGCGCCGCCGTAGTACGGGTAGCAGACACCGGTGCCGCCATCGCCGTTGGCGCTGCACGTCAGGAACCCGGAGTAGTTGCCGGTGAAATAGACGCTGTAGTCGAACCAGCAGGCGGAATGCACGTCGTGGCGGTTGCCGCAGGGCTCACCGGCCTTGGCTGGCGCCAGGCACGTCCCCGCGGTTGCGGCGGGGCTGCTGCGACCGCAGACAAATCCGGCCCGGCACGTGCCCTGCGACGCCGTGGGGCCGGGAAGGGAACGACAAGGCTCCCCCGCGGCGCCAGGACGACGACAGGTCTTTGGCTCGGAGGCGCACACCAGGCCCAACCTGCAGTTGCTCACGAGCTGTGACGCCACGACGTCATCCTGGCACAGCTCCCCTTCCGCCAGGGCACGGACGCACGCGCCCTGGAAGCACTGGCTGGGGTACGCGCAGGGTGCGTTCGTGCACGGCTGGCCCTCGGCCACGGGTGTCATGCAGGTTGCGCCTCCGTCGGAGCCCGGCGGACGCCAGCATGACAGGCACACCTCGCAGCTCGCTCCCTCACAGGACTCGCCTTCACCTGCCGGCCCCAGGCAACGCGGTGGCGTCCCCCGGCAGGTCAGCCCGGAGCGGCACTCCTCGTTGCTGGCGCACCCGGTGCCCTCGCCCAGGCGCTCCTGGCATCTGCCCGACGACATGCAGGTGAGCCCGTCCTCGCAACGGCGCGTGGTGCCGCCGTCGGACCGGCAGGGCTCGTTGGCGCCCACCGGCCCGCGGCAGGTGCCCGGCTGGCTGGAATCGCCGTCGTGCACGCACTCCAGGCCTGGCACGCACGCGGGCTCCGTGCCGCCTTCACACGGCTGCCCCTCGGTGGCGTTCGCCCGGCAGCGGCCCTCACAGCCTGGCCCCAACGGACCAACGCAGGTGGCCCCCTGGGCGCCCTGTTCGCATTCCACGTTGGTCACGCAGGGCTCTCCCTCACCCTGCAGGCCGCGAAGGAACTCGCGACACTCCCGGGGCAGCGCCGCGTCGACCACTCCCCCGTCGAGATTCCACCAGGTGCTCATCCACGCGGCGCGCCCTCCCGCGGCCAGGGCCTGCTGCTCTCCCAGCCTGTCGCATTGTCCGGCCATCTCCCCGTCGTAGATCACACGTCCGCGCGCCTCTCCGTCGGCAATGGCCTTGACCATGCCGCGGCCGAAGAGGGCGTAATAGGACGAATAGGGATCGGCAGCTTCCCCGTCCGAGCAGGCTCCCTCCAGATAGGGTTCGTAGTAGAGCCGGTAGAGGTCGAGGATGTCCTGTTCGGTGAAGGACCCCTGCGGACACTCCAGTCCGCCGCGTCGCTGGTAGTCCACAACCATGCTGGCCGCGATGATGTTGAGATATCCATCCGCCACGCGCTGGCAGAGCTGCTCCAGCGGAATGCCGTTCGTCGGCCCTCCCGACGTCGACGACGTACTACCGCCCCAGGGCCCAGGGACCGGCGGCGGATTGGAGCACGCCATCCCGCTTGACAGCACCGTCAGCGCCAGAAAGCGACCAACCTTCGGCATCATGTAGCCCTCCCGTGCGCTCCGTGGAGAGAGGAGCACGGGTAAGACTTAGGATCCGCCCGGCGGTGGGAGCAAGAACACGATGCACCACGAACCGCGCGGCGGTTGCCGGGGTGTGGGAGGACCACGCATCACGCGTAGCCCTGACGACGTCGCAACGCCCACTCCAGGCCCCACAGCAACGCAAAGGCCAGGGCCACCTGCCAACGGTCCCACAGCGGGATGCTCTTGCGCTTGTGCACGCGCACGCCTTCGGGGACCTTCCACTGGAGGCCCGCAATCTCGTCGCCGCTCTCGATCTGCGTGCCGCCGGTGAGCTCGCTGAGGGCGGCCATCAGCTCAGGACGCGGCGCTCCGTCGGCAATCTCGCGGTCCGCGCTGCGCACCAGGAACGCATCCTCGTCGGTACCCAGCGCGGCGCCCTTGGCCCGTGCCGTCACGCGCGCGCGGTAGGCACCCGGACCCGGGCTGGGCAGGCGCACCACCCACTCACCTTCCGGACCCGTCTCTCCCTGCAGTGAGGTCACCTTGCGCGCGTTGGACGGCGGCAACACGCTGTCGGGCGTGGGCGCCGCGGGTGCGTTGTCACCCACGCCTTCCAGGGTCAGGTCCACCGTGGCCCCGGCCAGCGGTCCGTACCCGGAATCAAACGCGCGCACGACGAGAACCACGGGCTCATTGGGATCAAACGCTCCGCTCTTGGCCTCCACGCGCACCCGGCTCAGCGCGGGGTCACCAATGAGCCAGCGGATGGCGTTGGCCCACAGCTCACGGTGCGCCGTGCCACGACCGCCCTTCGCAGCGTCGGGAAGCGCCCAGAACCACAGGCTGTCGGAGTGCAGCGAGAGCGTGCGCCCCTTGCCCACCTCACGCACCGCCAGCACCGGCTGCCCCGAGGGACCACTGCGCGGCGCGGGGTGCGTGAGCAGCGCTTCCGATCCCGGCTGCAGCCCCACCGAGCCATTGAAGCCTTCGAAGGGCGGCAGGTTCTGCATCATGGTGACCGGGTCGGTGTTGCCGAGCGAGAGGATGGGATGACGCTTGCCCGCCTCGGTCACCGTCGGTGTGTACTGCTCCTCGACGTAGTGGCCCCGTCCCGGCGGCAACGTCACGGGCAGGATGTCGGCGAGCGGCGTGCCGTCGTAGCCACCCTCGCTGAAGGAGAGCTCACCGCCCACCATGGCAAAGCCGCCACCCTTGTTGACCACGAAGTCGCGCACGTTGGGCAGGTAGCCGCCCATCTCATACGGGGCGAAGTTGAAGTTCTGGAAGATGACGACGTCAAACGTCCCCAGTTCCTCGGTGAACAGCTCACGCGTGGGGAAGGGGATGAGGGACAGCTCCTCCTGGCGCACCGCGGTCTGGTCGCGCGGGGTGCGGAGGATGAAGAAGCTGATGAGGTCCACGGAGGGGTTCTCCTTCAGCAGCTTGCGCAGGAAGCGCACGTCCCAGCTCGGGCGGCCCGCCACCTGCAGCACGCGGATGCGGTCGCGGATGATCTTGAGGGTGAAGCTCCGGCGGTTGTTGTCGACGAGGACCTCACCCACCTGTTCGGCCACCTCCACGCTGTAGATGGCCTCCCCCACGTCGCGCGGCTCGAACTTGAAGCGCACGTCCACGGTGCCGTCTCCGTCGGGGAGCACGGCGGTGGTCTGGGCGATCACGCGGCCTTCCCGTTTGAGCGTGACGGGAATGGTCATGCCGGGAAAGCCGCGCGCGCTGATGGTGGCCTCCACCTCCAGCGGATTGCGCACGAACGCAAAGTCATCCGCCGCCACCGACGCCACCGCCACGTCCTTGAACCCGCGCTCATGGCCCAGCGTGAAGGTGTGGATGGGCACGCCCGCGGCACGCAGCTTCTCACGCAGCTCATTGGGGATGGTGTTGCCGGGGAGGTCCACGTTGTCGGCGCCGTCGGAAATCAGGAGCACACCCGCCAGGGGACGACCGGGCTTGCTGGCCATGGCCGTGGTCAACGCCTTGGCGATGTTGCTGGAGTTGCCCTGCGGCGCCGCGGCCACCAGGTCCTCGAAGGTGGCGGATTCCACGTCCTGGTGGAACACCGCTCCCTCAAGGGAGAGCGCACCGGGCAGGCTGGCCAGCGCACCGCGCGCCTCCTGCAGGAAGTTCTGCGCCCGCTCCAGGCGGCTGTGACGACGAGGGTCATCCTCGCTGCTGGCCGGAGCGTCGCCCACGGGAAGGCCCATGGAGCGGCTGACGTCGAGGAGCACCGCCACGCGCCCTGGCGTGCTGCTCACCTGCTGCAGCTGCACCCCGGGCTCCAACACCAGCGCCAGGACGCACAAGAGGCCCAGCGCGCGCAGCGTGAGCAGCGGCAGCTTCACCCGCCACGGCGCCTTGCGCAGGCTCTCCAGCACGACGAGGAACGCCACCATCAGGCCCGCGGTGAGGAGGAACACCGCCCAGCCCGGCAGCGTGGTCAACGACGTCACCGACCAATCATTGAATCCCGCTTCCGCGGCGTCTTCCCAGGGAAACATGGTCACCGCCGCCGCTTCTTGAGGATGAACGGGATGTGCACCTGGTCTTCCTTGTAGTCCAGGCACAACGCGTACATGAGGAGGTTGATGCCCAGTCGGAACGCGCGCTCACGCTGCGGCTCACCGCCGGGCGTGACCTCGTGCAGGTAGGAGCCGAAGTTGTCGCGCGCGTAGGCGCCGCCCAGGTCATTGCGCGTGATCACCACCGACACGCGGTTGTCGGCGACGACGCCGAAGAGATCCGGGCTGGCCACGGTACGACCTTCCGCGCGGTCCAGCAGGTAGAAGCTCTTGAAGATGACGTGCTCGCGCGGAATGACGTCGACGGAGCGCCCGGGAACGATGGCCGCCAGCTCCCGACGGAACGCGCCATCCGCGCCGCTGCCGTCCGCGCCGTCGACGCTGTCACAGAGGATGAAGCCGCCAAAGGTGATGAAGCGGTTGAGCTGGGCGCGCGCGGCGGCGTCGAGAGGCGGGAAATCTCCGTCGGCGGACCAGTAGAGGAAGGGCAGGTAGAAGAGCGCGGGATTGTCCGCGGTGACCGGCATGACGTCGGGGGCCACCTCCACGCTGGTGCGCTTGCCCGCCTCCCACATGAGCCGGCGCATGGCGGTGGGGCGCGCGTCCCATTGGCCTCCATGCTGCAGCTGGCCCACCGTCATCAGGTTGGACCGGGCGGGCGCACTGGCAGCGCGCAGGGCCGCGGGAGCGCACAGGGCCAGGCCCGCGCCCAGCAGGGAACGACGGGTGAAGAGGGGTGGACGGTCAGCCACGGTGGCCAAAGCTCCCGGTCAGGATGGCGGATGTATCTTGCGCCAGGGGGCCGTGCATATCCAACGGACCGCCCGACGCCAAACCGGAAGTGTTGGGCCCCGTCAGAAGGTCACGGGCGTGTCGTAGTGGCGACGCTCGTTCTGGAACTCGAAACCCAGGCCCTGGCCCAGCAGCTTGAACTGCGGCCGCTCATGGAAGCCCTCCTCGCTGTAGCTGCGCAGGGTGCCCGAGGAGTTCTTCTGCAGGCGCTGGAGCGCCTCGTTGGGGTTGCCGGTGACGAGGTCGCGCACCGTGTTGACGAAGTCCTGCGGGCTGTTCTGCACCTGCAGCTCCAGCTTCACACCCTTGTCCTTCCCGCCCACCTCGCCGTGCACATCCACCTCCACCTTGTTGGTGGTGACGGCGGTACGCGGATCGGTCAGGGCCATGGGGTTCTTGCTGAGCGCCAGCTGCACCACGTCGTCGACGCCGATGCCGTCCTTGAGCCTGGCGGTGGTCTCCTGCGTGGCCTTGATGGATGCCTGCCCGCCGATGTCGGGGAGCTGGCCGTTCTGGAGCTTGCCTTGCGGAATCACGCTGTCATGCGTCAGCTCCGCGCCCGCGCTGGCTTCACTCTTCGTCGTCAGGGACACGGGGCGCCCGTTCTCGAAGTTCACGCGGATGGCCGCCTCCGCACCCGCGCCCGCCTTGGCAATCACGGAGTCCGCGCCAAATCCGCTGCTGACGTCGACACCGGTGCCGGTCTTGGCGCTCAGCTCCAGCGCGCTGCGGTGTTGGTTGAGGAACGACTGCTCCTTGGCGCCCGGCGTCAGCACACCCGCCATCACCGTGCCCAGACCGGGCACACCCGCCGCACCGGCCGCGGCGCCCTGACGGATGAGGATCCGGCTCGCCTCGGCGGCGTCCTGCGGGTTGTCGAACTTGTACTCGACGGTGCCCTTGCCGCTGACGCCCAGCTTGCCACCCAGCTTCAATCCCACGTCGAGCTCCGCGGAGCCCTGCACGGTGTACTTGCCGTCCTGGCCGCGGCTCACCTTGATCTCGCCGGCGGCGGCGCCGGAGACGCCCAGCGCCACGTCGCCACTGGCCTTGATGGTGTATTCGTCACCGGGCTTCAGCTTGCTGATGTTGTCGTCGATCTTCAGCGGGGAGAGGACCGTGTTGTCGAAGAGCTCCTGCGCCTTGCCACGCAGCGCGCCGGTGACCTGCAGGCCCTTCTCCGCGGCGAACTTGAGCCCGCTCTCGACGGCATCCAGCCCCTTGCCCGCCACATCTCCGGCGAGGTCCACGCTCTTCTTCGCCGTGTCGACGACGAGCTCGCCACCCTTGCCAGCCACCTTCAACACGCCCTTGCCGGCGTTCTCGACGACCTTGAAGGCCTCCCCGCCGACGTCCAGCGCCGTTCCCACCGCGGCCCCACCCAGGTCCTTGAGGCCGCCCACCGCCCCCTTGCCCAGGTCCACCGCCTTGTCCTTCACGTCGTTGACCACGTCGACGGGATTGGGAAGGCTGATGCCGAAACCGCCGCCGCCTTCGTGCTTGGTCTGCAGCTCGTCGGCAGCCTCGTTCTTGCCCTGGCTGCGCAGCGCGTTGGTGGTGGCGTCCATCAGCGCGGTGCTGCCGCCGTTGTCGCGGTGGTCGTAGAAGCGGTCGTCGAGCTGGTTGAGCTCGCTCTTGTTGGGAATGCGGTCGGCAATGGCGTTGGCCACACGCTGCGTGCGGTCCGGGCTCGTCGCCGCCGTGATGTCGCTGAGTGCGCCCACGGTCTTGGCCAGCGGGCCGTTCTTCTTGTCGCTGTCGTCGACGCCGTTGTGCGCACGGTCCCCCGCGAACTGCGCGGCCTTCTCCAGTCCCTTGAACCCGTGGTCCACCACCGCGTCGGCGTAGGCGCGGTCACCGGGATGTTGCTTGACGAGGTCACGCGTGCGCTCCGCGTAGCGGGCCGTCTTGTCCGCGTCCCACGTCTTGGGGTCGCCGAACTCGCGGTTGAGCCGGTCCACGTCGGCGCGTGCCTGTCGCTGCGACACCGCCTCCGGCGTCCGCTGCGTCTCCACGCGGGTGCGCTGCGCCAGCTCATTGCCGCGGTTGCGGTCGCGGTTGGCGCGGACGGTGTCCCCGGACGCGTCCTGGCGAACAGCTTGTGGCTCGGCCTTGGGCGGTGGGGCCTTGGGTGCGGGCGCCTTGGCAGGGGCCTGCGACGTGGTGCTCTGCACGGATGACCGCTGTTGAACGGGACCGACCGCCATGTGCGCTCCCTGGGACGGTGAAGCCATCCTCTATCGGCAGCACGCGGACGGGCGGACCTAGACCAACTGACGGATGCGCAGGTGTAGGAAAACTCACGGCGCCAAGGCCACTCCCGACGGGCCGGGCACGGTGGGATGCCTCTGGGTCAGGGTTTCCCCGCGTCCCACCGAGCACGGACACGCCAGGCCCACCGTGGCGGGTCGCCAGCCGATGGTGACGCGCTTGCTCGTCGGGGCGCAGTCGTCGGAGGCCACGCCGTCGCGGTTCAGGGGCTGCATGCGCACGCGGTAACAACCCTGTGGGAGCGGGAGGAACTGGCTGACCGTCTCGTCGTCACGCAGCTCGATCACGCCGCGCGAGCCGGTCTGCAGGCTGTCATCCCCCACGGAGCCGGCGGCGCACGTCATGGAGATGACCTCGTACTGCACCGACGTCACATCACACCGGTCACCCACCGCGGCCACGAGCTGTGCTCCCGGCATGCGCGCCTGGCCGGGCTGCAGCTCCTTGGGGATGAGGTCCTCACAGGCCATCAACCCCGCGCACAGCGCAACAACGCACCACCGACGACAAGGCATGGGGGTCCCCCGGGGCGTGACGTCGTCACACCGGGCTGGGGTTGGGTTTCCGGAAGGGGAGCAGGGAGGATGTAACGCTGGTGACGTCACGCTTCAGAGCGCACGCGCGAATCACGCGTGGAAGGTTGCTCCCCGTGGGACGACCCGCGGGTCAGAGGGCGGACCCATGCCAGCTGCCGACGGAGCGATGCCATCCCGCGCCGGGCGGAAGCGTCACGAGCGACCGGATTCTCCGCGCAGGAACGCAATGATTCCCGGCGCGGTGACGTCGACAACCTCGGCGTGCGGATAGTGTCCCGCACCCGGCACCAGCTGCACCTCACCCGGCATCAGCTGCGCCACCTTGCGCGCGTGCGCGGTGGGGTCCTTGAAGTCCGGGTCCCGCGTGCCCATCACCACGTGGACACGCGCCTTCACCCGCGGCACGCGCGCCTGCCACTCCGTCGCGGGCGCATCCATCATTGCCCGCAGCGCACCCATGCGACCGGGCTCCCTGAGGTTGCTGACGACGCGGGCAACATGCGCGTCATGATCACGCGGCGCGGAGGAGGGATACAGCGTGCGGTAGTACTGGCCCCACGCGAACGGACCCCACGGCGGCTGCAACATGGCGTTGATCATCAACCGCTGCCACAGCGGCATGGGATCCACCGCCACAAACGGCCCGCCAATGAAGACGACGGAACGCACCTGGTCCGGCATCTCCGCCGCCGCGTAGACCACCGCCGCCGCGCCGTACGAGTTGCCCACCAGGGAGACCTCACGCAGCCCCAGCTTCTCCACCAGCGCCATGACGTCGGTGCCCACGGCGGCGGCGGAGTAGTCGTCCCAGCCCACCGTCGACCCGCCCATGCCGCGGAGGTCCATCGTCACCACACGGAATCCCGCCGCCACCAGCTTCGGTCGCAGGTGACGGAACTGCGCGCGCACGTCACCCATGCCCGGGACGCACAAGACCGCGGGGCCGTCATTGCCGGTGTCGTCATAGGCAACCCGACCTCCGGGGCGGTCCAGGTACAGCGTCGGAAGGTCAGGGGTGGCGCCCAGCATGGCGGTCATCATCATCAACGTCGGGTGCATGGCCTGTCTCCTGACTAACAGTGTTAGTTTTGTGGTCAAGAAAAAAGGGACTCACGACCGGGTTTCCAGCGAATGGGTGAATGCGTTGATCATCCACTCAAAGCTCTTCTCGATGTCATAGGGCATGCCGAACTGGCCGCTGACCTCCAGCTGCGAGAAGCCGTGCAC
The DNA here is from genome assembly GCA_040752415.1 of Myxococcota bacterium. GTDB lineage: Bacteria > Myxococcota > JACRCW01 > JACRCW01 > JACRCW01 > JBFMGU01. The sequence goes on along the minus strand of JBFMGU010000075.1, from coordinate 15,918 downwards.
GGCCGCGCGCAGCGCACGGATGGCGTGGATGAAGTCATCCTGCGAGAGGTTGAGCGGCGCCAACGCCTGGGAGAACACGTAGAAGATGCGGTCCGCAACCTGGGCGAATTCCGTCGTGGACTGCTCCACGTGGACGGTGGACATCACCTGGTAGAGGGCAGGGTTCTCCTTCACGAACGCACGGAACGCCTTGGCAATCGCCATGATCGCCCCGGGACCAACGCCGTGTGATCGCAGTGCGGCATGCGCGCGGTCGGCAAACCGGCTCCAACCCGCAACGCATACCGCCACGCGCAGCTCCTCCTGCGAGCTCACGTGGTTGTAGAGAGAGGGCGCCTTGATCCCGAGCTCCGCGGCCACCCGGTGCACACCCAGGCCCTCCACGCCATCCCGCGCAATGCACTTGAGCGCCGCTTCCACGACGTCCGGACGGGTGAGTGCCTGCCTGCGGGTCCGAGCCATGCCGGCACGTTAACTAACGATGTTAGTGCCGTCAAGGGCCAAAGGATGGTGGGTACGTGGGGCGGGAACGGTGTGCTAGCAAGCGCGTCGTGAACGTTGTCTTCATCTCTCCGCATTTTCCGCCGCAGTGGGCGTTGTTCTGTGTGGCGCTGAAGAACGAAGGCGCCAACGTGCTGGGCATGGGTGACACGGTGTCCCCGGACCTGCGCCCGCCGCTCTCCGACGTGCTGGCTGACTACGCGTACGTCCCGCACCTGGCGCATTACGACAGCGCGCTGCGCGCCATGGGCTACCTGGTGTGGCGCCACGGCAAGATCCACCGGCTGGATTCCCTCAACGAGCACTGGCTGGACCTTGAGGGCGCGCTGCGTGAGGACTTCAACGTGCCCGGTCCACGACGGGAGGAAACCACGCGCAACCGCAGCAAGATGGGGATGAAGACCATCTTCCGCGCCGCGGAGATTCCGTGCGCCCCCGGTGAGTTGGTGACGGGCGCGGAACAGGTGCGTCGCTTTGCGCGCGAGCACGGTCTGCCCCTGGTGTTCAAGCCGGACACCGGCGTGGGTGCGGCGCGGACGTGGAAGGTGTCGTCGGAGAAGGAGCTGGAGGAGGTCCTGCTGCGGCCGCTGGAGGGCTACATCGTCGAGCCGTTCGTGCAGGGGAACATCACCAGCTTTGACGGGCTCACCGACGCCGCGGGCCGCATCGTCTTCTGGACCTCGCACGTCTACAGCCAGGGCGTGATGGAGACGGTGACGCACGGCCTGGACGTCCACTACTGGTCACGACGTCAAATCCCCGCGCAGCTGGAGGCGCTGGGGCGCAAGATGGTGCAGGCGTTCGGCATCAGGGAGCGCTTCTTCCACGCGGAGTTCTTCGAGCATCCCGACGGCAGCTTCACGGCGCTGGAGATCAACATCCGTCCTCCCGGCGGATTCACCGTCGACATGATGAACTACGCGTGCGACGTGGACCTGTACCGACTGTGGGCGCGCGTGGTGACGGGCAAGCAGGTTGAGGACTTCAGGTTCGAGCGCAAGTACCACTCGGCGCACGTGTCACGTCGTTACACGAGGAACTACCGGCATCCGCACGAGGAGCTGGTGCGACGACTGGGGGAGACCATGGTGGTGCACCACGTGCTCCCGCCGATCTTCTCGCAGGCCATGGGGGACCAGATGTACCTGCTGCGCCACCAGGACCAGGAGAAGCTGCAGGAGGCCATCCGTCTCGTCGAGACGCTGGGTTGAGGTGCTGAAGCAGGAAAGCGGACCATCGGTTTCGCAGATGTCGTGAGCGGGCCACGACCGGGAGTGCGGCGGGCCCTCGCCGCCCTGGTCAGCGAGCGGGTTCCGCAACCGCCAACGACCCAACATGAGAAGCCGCGGCGCATTCCCCGTCGTCGAGACGTCCCGCGTTCCGCGAGCGCCGTTGAGGACGCGCTCGGCGCTGGCCAGGGCGGCGAGGGCCCGCCGCACTCCAGGTTGCGGCCCGCTCACGAGGTTCGTGAAACCGATGACTCAAGACAGCAACCAGCTCATCGCCCCCGGCAGACGACGCTGCCAATCCTTCTCGTGGTGCTGCCCGCCCGGCTCCAGGACCAGCTTCACTTCCCAGTCGGCGTAGCCGAGGTGCCTGAGGTGCTCGTAGAACGCGCGCGTGCCACGGCCGTAGTCCAGCGGCACGCCGTCCACCTCGATGTATTCGTCGGCGCCCGCGTCCAGGTAGATGCGCGTCCAACGCTGCGTGTGCCGCTCCCACCGACGGAAGATCTCGCTCTGCGCCCACATCACCGTCGGAGACAGCGCGCCAATGCGGCCAAACACGTCGGGCCGGCTCATGCCCAGGTACAACGAGATGAGCCCGCCCAGCGACGAGCCCATGGTCCCGGTCCACTGTGGCCCGGTGCGCACGCGGTAGTTCTGCTCCACGAACGGCCGCAGGTTCTCGACGAGAAAACGCGCGTAGCTCTCACCCCAGCCGGGATGCGCGTGGTGCCCGCGGTTCTCGTTCCACGGCGAGTAGTCGTTGAGACGCTGCTCCCGGTGATCCACGCCCACGATGATCCACGGCACAATGCGCTGCTCCCGCACCAGCTGCTCCAGCGCGGTGTTGGCGCACCACGTCTCGAAACGCGCGCTCTCTGGGTGGGCAAACACGTTCTGTCCGTCGTGCATGTAGAGCACGGGGAATTGGCGGTTGGGGTCCTGCTCGTACGCGTCCGGGGTGTAGATGCGGATGGTGCGGGCGCTTCCCTCCGGCGGAGACGGGAAGTCGCGGATGATCTGCACGTGGCCCATGGGATGGGCATTACACGCCCTCACACGCCCGACGGAAGGGGCATTCCACGCCCAGGCCCCAGGACGGGTTGGACACCGACGCGCCGCCCGCTATGTACCCGCTCCGGTCCCGGCCCAAGCCAGGAGGCACCATGTCCACCCAGGTTGAATCCTCGTCTGGAAACGTCGCCTCCCTCCGGGAGCTGATGCGCGGCAGGCCCACGCTGGCGGCGGTGGCGGCGCACCTGGAAGCGCTCCCTCGTCATGCGCGGGTGCATGAGATTCGCGCACTGACCGCCAACCAGGTGCGTGACCTCTGGCAGCTCGCCACCGCGGCCGCACCGCTCACCGTCGACGACATGGCCCCCGCTTCCCTTCCCCCGTTCCAGGCCGTGTCCTGGCAGGGACGCAACTCCATGCCCGCGTTTGCGGTGATGGAGAAGCGCTTCTTCCGCGACCGCGAGGGCCAGGTCTGGGGCTGCAACGTGCAGGGCATGGAGTGGGCCACCGGTCCGGGTTACTTCGCGCTGGGGCCGCACCCGGAACGTCAGGGTGAGCTGCTCATCGACTACTCGCGTCTTCCGTCGCTGGCGCCGCCGGGTTGGCCCGCCATCACGCCCAACAGCCGGGGCCTGAGCTTCCTGGTCTTCCACAACCTGCGGGATGAGATGCGCCGCGTCTGCGAGGGCGTGGTCATTGGGAAGGCCACCCGCAATGGCAAGGAGACCGGGCTGGCGGGGGCCATCTGGCACCAGTATTTCGCCATGGCCCTCCAGGACGCTCCGCATTGAGCATCCTGGTGGGCTTCTCGTCTTTCCACCGTTGAAGCTGAAGTTCTCGTCGTGTCCCTGTTCTCTGCTCTCGACAAGCTCCCCGCTCCTGGTTCCCCTGCGCTGCGTGTCAGCGGCGTGCACGGCCTGGGTGTGGCGTATCTCGCCGCCGCGGTCCGTCGCGCGCATCCCAGGCGTCCCGTCATCCTGCTCACCCCCGAGGAGGACGGCGCGGAAGACCTGGTGCGCGACCTGCGCTTCCTCTGCAACACCAGCGGCTCCGACGCGCTGAAGGACGCGCGCATCCTCCGCTTCCCCGCCGACGACCGCGGCCCCTACGCGGAGCAGAGCCCCGACGCGTTCACCATCATGGAACGCACCGCCGCGCTGTTTGCCTGGGCCTCCGGCGACGCGCCCGCGTTCACCGTCGTCAGTGCTTCCGCCGCGGCCCGGCGCACCATCCCGGTCAAGCAGCTCCAGCGCTACGCGCAGCTTCTCGTCGTCGGGGAGTCGGTGGAGCGGGAGACGTTGCTGCGCAGCCTGCAGGCCAGCGGATACACCAACGTTCCGCAGGTGGAGGACGTGGGCACCTACGCGGTGCGCGGCGGCATCGTCGACATCTTCGCGCCGGGTGAAGCGCATCCCGTCCGCGTCGATCTCTTCGGGGATACCGTCGAGAGCCTGCGCTACTTCGATCCCGAGACGCAGCGCACCCTGCAGAAGGAGCGGTTGCAGGAATGGTCCTTCGGTCCCGCGCGTGAGGTCATCTTTGACGACGACACGGTGGCCCGCGCCAAGCAGAGCCTCCGCGACCTGGCCGATCACCAGGAGATCCCCACCCGCACACTCTCGCGCATGCTCGACGACATCGACGCGCGCATGCCGTTCTTTGGCATGGAGGGCCTGCTCCCCGCGTTCTACCCGTCGGGACGGCCCTCACTGCTGCGCTTCTTCGCGGAGAACGCGGGCGCGGGTGTGCCGGTGCTCCTCGTCGAGGATCCCATTGCGTGCACGCACGCGCTCCAGTCCGCGCACGACGCGTTGGCCCAGCAGTATGAGCGCGCCCGCGCCAAGGGACGCCCCGCGTATGAGCCGGCGGACCACGCCGAGGACGTCGAGACGGTGGAAGGATCCTATGCGCTCTTCCCGCGCGTGGACCTGGAGCGGTTGAGCCTGGAAGAAGCGGGCAAAGCGCTCATCGACCTCGGTGCCAAGCCCACGCGTGACCTGCGCAACGCCATCGTGGCCGGGCTGCGTGGCCCCGCGCCGGAGAAGGACGAGGCACCCGCGGCCAATCCCGCGGACCTGCTGCAGCCGCTCGTCGACAAGCTGAAGGATCTCCGCCTGCAGCGGACCTCCACGTTCATCGTCGCCGACACGTTGGGTGGCGTGGAGCGCCTCAAGGAGCTGCTGGACGGCCATGGACTGGGCGTCCGCGTCTCCAAGCTGATGCCCGACTTCTTCAACGAGGTCGAGCTGCAGAAGTGGTTTGACCCGTCGGTGCACGCGTACCTGGTGCAGGGCCGTCCAGGGGCTCCCGCGCAAGGCGCGCAGCTGACCCGGCTCAACGTGGCGTTCCTTGCCGAGGAGGAGATCTTCGGTCGACGCGCGCACAAGAGTCCCAAGCACCGCCAGGCCTTCAAGACCAGCCTGTCCGACCTGGAGTCCGGTGACTTCGTCGTCCACGTCGACCACGGCGTGGGGCAGTACAAGGGCCTGACGCGGCTGGCGCTGCGCGGCGTGGAAGCGGACTACCTGCTCCTCGAGTACGCAGGCCAGGACAAGCTCTACCTCCCCGTCACGCGCATCAACCTCATCCAGCGCTACGCTGGCGCTGACGGGGGCGCGCATCCGCGGCTGGACAAGCTCGGTGGCGTCGGGTGGGAGAACACCAAGCAGCGCGTCAAGAAGGCCATCCTGGCCATGGCGGGGGAGCTGCTCAACCTCTACGCCAAGCGCGAGCTGGCCGAGGCGGTGGCCTTCCCGGAACCCGACGCCGTGTACCGCGAGTTCGAAGCGGAGTTCCCCTTCGAGGAGACTCCCGACCAGCTCAAGGCCATCGAGGACTGCCTCAAGGACCTGCACCGCGGAAAGCCCATGGACCGCCTGGTCTGTGGCGACGTGGGCTACGGCAAGACGGAAGTGGCCCTGCGCGCGGCCATGCTGGTGGCGCTCAACGGAAAGCAGGTTGCCGTGCTGGCCCCGACGACGGTGCTGGCGCAGCAACACTTCTACACGTTCACCGAGCGCATGAAGAACTTCCCGCTGCGCGTGGAGGTGGTGAGCAGCTTCCGTCAGAGCAAGGACGTCAAGCAGGTGCTCAAGCGCGTGAAGGAAGGGCAGGTGGACATCCTCATTGGCACGCACCGCCTGCTCAATCCCGACGTGGCGTTCAAGGACCTGGGTCTCATCGTCGTCGACGAGGAGCACCGCTTTGGTGTGCAGCACAAGGAGCGCCTCAAGCAGCTCCGCAACAACAGCCACGTGCTGACGCTCTCCGCCACGCCCATCCCGCGCACCCTGCAGATGAGCTTCTTTGGCGTGCGCGACCTCAGCCTCATCCAGACGCCGCCCGCGGATCGTCGCGCCGTGCGCACCACGCTGGCCAAGTTTGACGAGGAGGAGATCAAGGGCGCCATCACACGTGAGCTGCAGCGCGGTGGTCAGGTCTATTTCGTCCACAACCGCGTGCAGTCCATCCACGCCATGCGCGACTTCCTGCAACGGCTGGTGCCGCAGGCGCGGATTGGCGTCGGGCACGGGCAGATGGAGGCGGGTGAGCTGGAGGAGGTCATGCTCCAGTTCATCAAGAAGGAGACCAACCTCCTCCTCTGCACGACCATCATCGAGAGCGGCATCGACATCCCGTCGGCGAACACGATGATCATCAACCGCGCCGACCGCTTTGGCCTGGCGCAGCTCTACCAGTTGCGTGGTCGCGTGGGTCGCTCGTCGGAGCGTGGCTACGCGCTGCTGCTCATCCCGCCCGCCACCACGATCACGCCGGAAGCCAAGAAGCGCCTGGAGGTGCTGCAGAAGTTCACCGAGCTGGGCGCGGGCTTCCAGGTGGCGCAGCATGACCTGGAGCTGCGTGGCGCCGGCGAGCTGCTGGGCAAGGCGCAACACGGTCACGTGGCGGCGGTGGGTTACGAGATGTACGCGGAGCTGCTGGCGCAGGCGGTGTCCGAGCTGAAGGGACGCGCCGGATTGCCCCTCACCGACGAGGCGCCCGACCCCGAGGTCAACCTCCCCGTGCGCGCGCTGATCCCAGACAACTACATCCCCGACGTGCACGAGCGCCTGGGCCTCTACCAACGCCTCGCTTCCGCCCGCGACGGCGCCGCGATCTACGACGAGATCGGCGCGGCCGCGGATCGCTTTGGCGAGACTCCACCCGAGGTGGCCGCGCTGGCCGAGGTCATGGTCCTCAAGCAGAAGCTCAAGCAGATGCGCGCGCGCGGCCTCGACGTCGCCATGGCGGCGGACCAGCCCAAGCAGGCAACCACGCCCGCGCGTCGACCGGTGGAAGGCCCCGCGGCCGCCGCCACCCGCACGCTGAACGAGGGCATGCGCCTGGTCATCACGTTGGGGGAGGGCGCGGCGTTGGATCCCACGCGGCTCATGGAGTGGATCGGGAAGGACGCGTCACGTCGTCGACTGACGCCGCAGATGAAGCTGGTCTACACGCCCACGCCCGAGGAGCTGATGGCCGCGGGTGAGGACGTCACGGCGCTGTGTCGTCGGCTGCTCACCACGCTGCTGGAGGTGGCCACTCCGCAGAAGGGCGCGCGCCTGGGCGCCAGCGTGGCCGCTTCACGTTGAGGAGGCTGCATGCGTTTCCGCAACATGGATGGGTCGGGGCCGCATGACCTGGGTGCGGTGTTCCGTTGGGCCTTCGTGGACCGCGTGAGCGGGAAGCGTGCGCCGGATCGTCGTCAGTTCACCACGCCGCGCGTGGCCAACGACGGTGCCGGCCTGCGCGCCAACACCCACGACGCCGCGGTGTGCTGGGTGGGCCACGCCACGTGGGTGATGCAGCTGTGCGGCGTCAACTTGGTGGTGGACCCCATCTGGGCCAAGGCCATTGGTGGCGTCGTCAAACGGCTCAGTGAGCCGGGCGTGGCACTCGGTGACCTCCCGCGCATCGACGTCGTGCTCGTGACGCACAACCACCGCGATCACATGGACGCTCCGTCGCTGCGCCACCTCGCCACCACGACAGGAATGCCCATCGCGATTGTTCCGCTGGGACTGATCCCGGCCATGAAGGCGCTGGGCTACACGCGCGTGGTGGAGCTGGGCTGGTGGGAATCCACGACGGTGGGGAGCGTGAAGGTGACGCTGGTGCCCAGCCAGCACTGGAGCCGCCGCGGCCTCAACGACACCAACGAGACGCTGTGGGGCGGTTTTGTCGTCGAGGGCGGTGGCAAGCGCGTCTATCACAGCGGTGACACGGCGTACTTCAATGGCTTCTCGGAGATTGCGCGGCGCGTGGGCGCACCCGACGTGGCGCTGCTCCCCATCGGCGCGTATGAGCCGGAGTGGTTCATGCGCCGACAGCACATGAATCCCGAGGATGCGCTGCGTGCCGGTCTGGACATGGACGCGCGCAGGATCCTGGCCATGCACTGGGGTACCTACCAGCTCACCGACGAGTGGCTGGGTGAGCCGCCCGAGAAGCTGCTGGTGCTGGCGGGGAAGGACCCCCAGGTGCTGGAGCGGACACGGGTGGTCCCGCTGGGGCACGTGGAGCTGCTGTAGTTGACCGCGTCGTCGCCGCTACGACGAGACGAGCGCATCCAGCGCTTCCGCGGCCGGCCTTGAGCTCACGCCGGAGCGTCCCAGCAACGCATCCACCAGCGCAGCCTTCACCGCACGACGGGCCGCGAGACTCCGGGTCTCATGCAGGATTCGCTGCCGGATGGACTCGGCGGCGGCGCCGATCCTGACCTGCTCCGCGAGGGGAGGAACCGCCAGGAGCAGCTCCTTCTGCCGGGGCAGCGTCACCTGGTTTCTCCTCACCTCATTCGCCGCGGAACGCAGTTGCGCCTGGAAGGGTTCGCTGGAGAGGTAGGTGGCGAGATACCAGCGGTCCATGACGGCGCCCTCGGGCCGGTACAGCGTCAACGACGAGCCAATCACCAGCTGCCCCCAGTGCTCCGGGATGACCGCAACCAATCCCAGGGAGCCGTTGTGGGAAAGCACGACGTCACCGCCGCGGGCGAACCCCACACGCAAGCGTGACGCTCTTTCCTCCGGCAGCTTCGGCGCGGCGTCGAAGTCAATGTGCCCGCCGTCCGTGATGCTCGCCGCCAGGACGAACGGTACCCCTTCCTGGGTGAACTCCGCCTTGCGTGGGTAATCGACGCCGTGATTCCCGTCCTGGTGGTCGAGGAGGATGCCATCATCCAGGCACTCCCCGACGGTGAGGACCTTCCAGCTCTCCGGAACCTCCCCAACCGCGCTCTGCTTGAACCGAGCGGCGCTTCCGGGCAGGCCGCCTCGACACAGGTCATCCAGCACGGCACCCTGGAGCACCTGGAGCTGATGGATGACCGCCTGCGTGGCGTCCATGGACTTCTCCACGGATGCGAGCACCTCCACGATCCTCCGTTGCTCCTCGAGCGGGGGGACGGGAATCTCGAGCGAGCCGAGCATCGCCGTGTTCAACGCGCCCATGGTGCTGCGCTGCGCGGTCTCGTCGAGGATCTTCTGCACCCGGGGACTCTCCAGGTACGCCTTGAGAAACGCGGCCTCCACGCGGGAGCGGTCCGGCGACACCCGGAGCAGCCGTGAGTTGATGACGCCCGGCGTGGCGTCGTGCGGAACCATGGCCACCCTGCCAAATGACCCGATCATGGTCACCAGCAGGTCCCCCGGCTTGACCTCACAGGAACGAAGCTGGGCGAACTTCCGCTGGTCCACGAAGTACGTTCCCAGCCGGAAATCCCCAGCAATGACGTTCTCCTGGCCATACACCTTGTAGCCGGAGGCTACGAAGTCGGACTTCTTCAGCGCGGAGCCAAAGCGACCCGCCTTCAGGACGGGACGGATGCCGTCGCCGAGGTCGCGGAGAAGCACGCGTGGCCACCCGTCAGGGGTCATACCCAAGCTCCTTCAGGTACGCCCTCATGCGCGCGTCCACTTCCTCGCGCTCCTCTTCCAGCTTGCGCAACGTGGCGAGCGCGCCCTGGACATCCACCTTCTCCCGCGTGTCCTCCGTCGTCACGTATCGCCCTGCGCTCCAGCTCCAGCCACCTTTCTCAATCGCCTCCAGCGTGACCACGCGCGCGTAGGCGGGCACATCCTGGAATGCGTGAAACGTCGCGGCAATCCTCGACACGTCCTCGTCGCGGAGACGGTTCTGCGCCCCTGCCTCCTCGAAACCCTGCGACGCGTCAATGAACAGCACCTTTCCCTTGCGTTCGTGGATCTTCGCGCGGTTTAGGATCAGGATCGCGGCGGGGATGCCCGTGCCGTGGAACAGGTCTTCCGGCAGGGCCACCACGGCCTCCACCAGGTCCTCCTGCAGGATGCGCTTGCGGATCTCGGCCTCGCTGCCGCTGCGGAAGAGCGCACCGTGCGGCAGGACCACGCCCACCATTCCGGCGGAGCTCGTCGTCGCCAGCATGTGCTGCACGAAGGCGAGGTCACCCTTGCGGTTGGTGGGTATCCCGAAACGGAAGCGCCCGTACGGGTCCCGCTCCGCCTCCTCCCGGCCCCAGTCCTCCAGCGAGAAGGGCGGATTCCCAATCACGCGGTCAAAGCGCATCAGCCCGTCGTCGTCGCGGAGCTTGGGGTCGCGGATGGTGTCGCCCTGGCGGATGTCCGCGTCAGGAAGGCCGTGCAAGAGCATGTTCATCTTGCAGATGGCCCAGGTCCCCAGGTTCTTCTCCTGTCCGGCCAAGACGAGCTTCCGCGGATTCTGACCCTTGCGCTTTAGGAAGTGGGCGCACTCCATGAGCATTCCGCCGGAGCCCACCGTCGGATCACAGACCCGCATGCCCTCCCGCGGCTGCAGGATTTCCACCAGCAGCTTCGCCACCATTCGCGGCGTATAGAATTCCCCACCGCGCTTCCTGGCGTCGTCGGCGAACTTCTCGACGAGGGCCTCATAGGCGCGGCCCAGCATGTCCGGCTCCGCCAGGTTGCTGTTGCGCAGGTTCAACCCGCCAAAGTGCTGCACCAGCTTTCCCAGCAGGAGGTCGCGGCTCTTCTGGTCACCGAGCTTGCGCTCGTCATTGAAGTTGACCCCCACGAGCACCCCCGCCAGCCTGGGATTGTGCTCCTCCAATGAGAGGCACGCCCGGTTCAGCGCCTCTCCCAGCCCCGTCGTCGTCTTCCTCAGCTCGCTCCAGCGGGCGCATTCGGGGACAAAGAAGTCGTGCGTGGGTGCGTCCGCGCCGTCGGGGCGTGTCGCCATCTCCTCGTCGAAGCGGTCGGAAAGCCGCTTGAGGAAGAGGAAGGAGAAGATGAATCCCTTGTAGTCCGCCGCGTCGATGGTTCCCCGCAGCATCTCCGCCGCCGACCACAGGTGGCGCTCCAGCTTGTGCCGGGTGAGCTGCTCGACGGGAAAGAGGTCCAACTCGCACGTCGGCTCGTCACGGGTGAGCGGGGCGCGGGCCATGGGTGGTCCTTGTGCAGGCAGATGTCCGCACAGTCAAATCCAGGACCGTTCCTGCCGGCCCAAGGCGACTTGTTCCCGCGCCTGTCTCCACCGTGGGCCGCGTTTTGGCGCGCGGCGGAAAACAGTGCAAAAGTTGCAGCCGTGACCACGGATACCACCGTCTGGCGTGCGCAGATGGCGCGCAGCAACGCGGAGCAGGTCCAGGCGGAGAACTCACTCCGCGGCGAGCGCGTGGTCTGCACCATCCGCCTCGCGATGATCGCACTGATGGGCCTCAGTCAGGGCGCCATCCGCAACCTGTTCGACCGTCCCATCCCGCTCGACGCCATCCGCGGCACCACCATTGGCCTGTACCTGCTGTTCTCCGTCGCCATGTGGATCGGCCTGCGCCGGACCAGTCCGGACCCGCGCAAGGCCCGGTGGGCGCCGTTCATGGTGTCGCTGATTGACGTCGGATTCGCCACCACCATGGCGGTGCGCACCTACCAGCTCACCGGCGCCATTGACCTCGCGCTCGCCGCTGCGCACGGCGCCATCCTGCTGTGCTTCAGCGTGGCACGCATGGGCCTGCGACACGTTGCCTGGAGCACGTTCCTTTCCTGCGGCATGTTCGTGGGGCTGGGGCTGTACACCGGCAACTTCAACGCCGTGACGACGAGCTTCGTGGCGGGCGTCTACATCGCGCTGGGGCTGCTGATGGCGCGGACCAACGCCGCCACGCACCAGATGTTCTTCTCGCTGCGCACGCGCGACAACCTCAGCCGCTTCCTGCCCAGGCAGGTGGTGGACCGCATCCTGAAGATGGACGGTGCGCTGCAGCCCGCGCAGCGGGAAGTGACCGTGCTCTTCTCGGACATCCGCAGCTTCACCAGCCTCAGCGAGCACCTGCCGCCCAAGATCGTGCTGGAATTCCTCGACGAGTACTTTGGTCACATGTCGCAGATCGTGATGGGTCACGACGGGATGGTGAACAAGTTCCTGGGCGACGGAATGCTGGCGGTGTGGGGGGCGCCCAGCTCCCTGGCGGACCACCCGGAGCGGGCCGTGCGCGCGGCGTTGGACATGCGCATCAAGCTGGAGGAGCTGAACGGGCACTGGGCCCGCGAGGGGAAGCGACCGCTGGCCATTGGCATTGGCATCCACACCGGCGTCGTTGCCGCGGGCATGCTCGGCGGGGCGGACCAGCACGAGTACACGGTGATTGGCGACGCGGTGAACGTGGCCTCCCGCGTAGAGGGCCTCACCAAGGCGCAGGGGGTGGACATCCTCATCACCGAGGAGACCTACCAGGCGCTGAGCGGGAAGTACCGTTGTGAACGCGTGGGTGAAGAGCGCGTGAAGGGCCGGGAGAAACCGGTGGTCATCTACGCCGTGAAGGAGCGCGTGACGTCGTCACCGGTGGCCGCCTGAAGGGCTGCGCGTGGTGGCTCAGCGCCGTCCGCCGCGACGACCGCGCCGCCGCTTCCGGCGACCACCACCGCCGCCCTCAGGCTTGGGACCGCGCGCGCCCTGGGGCCCTTCACCTCCACGACCCCCTTCACGCCCACGCTCCCCGCCGCCACCACGACCCCATTCGCGCGGCTCGCGGTCCACCACCTCGCCGGGGCGGAACTGCTGGCCCTCGGCACGCGCCAGTGCCTTCCACTGGCCCACTTCCGCCAGGTCCCCGCCGGTGGCCACCAGGTGCACCGTGTAGAGCAGCAGCGACTCCAGGAACGGCCCGCGCCGCACCGTGGCCCGACCCTGCCCACCCCGACGACGCTCCGGCGCCAGGTGCTTCTGGGTCTGCAGGAGCACACGCAGCCGCTCACGGTCCCGGCGGGTGAGGCGGAGGCGCGCCACCATGGATGCGCTGACGTCGTCGAGCCAGCGGTTGGGGTCCTGTCCCGAGCTCTGCAGCCGCAGGTACAGCCGCAACAGCAGCGTGCCCATGCTCAGGGCGTGGCTGGGCTCCACGCCGCGCTGCTTGACCGCGTCCAGCGCATCCAGCGTGCCCAGGACCTCCTCGCGCACCTGCGCGCCATTCTCGTTGGGTGAAGGCCCGCCCTGCACGAAGTAGCCAAGCGCCGGCGCAATCTCCGGCATGAGGATGGGAATCATCCCCAGCTCCATGAGCAGGTTGAACGCCGGGCGCGACGCGCCACACGCCAGCAGCCGGTAGATCTCCTCGAGCACGCGCGGCGCGGCGCAGCGGGTGATTTCCGGCGCGTGCCGGGCCATGGCGTCGCGGGTGGCCGGGTCGACGTCAAAGCCCAGGCGCGCGGCGAACTTCACGGCGCGGAGGATGCGCACCGGGTCCTCACGCAGGCGCACGTCGGGGTCGCCAATGGTGCGGATGATGCGCGCATCCAGGTCCTGCCGGCCGCCCACGTGGTCCACCACCTTGCCGGTCTGCGGGTCGTAGAACAGCGCGTTGATGGTGAAGTCCCGACGACGCGCGTCCTCCTGGCTGGTCCCAAAGACGTTGTCCTGGCTGATGAGCAGGTCCTTGGGCAGGTCATCCATCTCGTCCAGCGGGTTTGCGCGGAACGTGCTGGTCTCAATGACCTTGCCGCCGAAGAAGTAGATGTGCGCCAGGCGGAAGCGACGGCCAATGAGGCGGCAGTTGCGGAAGATCTGCCGGATCTGGTTGGGCTCCGCGCTGGTGGCGACGTCAAAGTCCTTGGGCGTGCGACCCAGCAACAGGTCCCGCACGCAGCCGCCCACCAGGTACGCCTCGTACCCGAAGTGGTGCAGCCGACGGACCACCTTCAGCGCGTCCTCGTCAATGCGGTCGACCGGAATCTCGCCCTCGGGCGCCTCGTCGGCGGCTTCCTGGTCCAGGTCGGAGGCCAGGGCGGCCAGGCGCGCGGCCTCCGCCGGGTCATCCACGTCGATCTCGATGTCGTCGGCGGCGTCGCCACCCGCGGCGGCGGCCAGCTCCTCGGCATCCTCGTCTTCCTCTTCATCCTCCTCCTCGCCCAGGTCCTCGTCCTCGTCGTGCTCCTCGTCCTCCTCGCCAAACAGGCCCAGCTGCGGGACGTCGTCGCCGGCGGGCTCCACGTCGTCGGATCCGGCGGCGTAGCCGGGCGCTTCCCGGGCCGGGACGTCCAGCAGCGTGCCCTGCTCAGGCTGGCGGTCGGTGTCCTCGTCTTCGTCGCCAGGGGGAATGACGCGGTCAAATGCGTCGGAGATGGCCGCCTCCAGCACGTCCGACTGGCCGGCGCGGCCGCTGTCCTGGTTGTCCTGGGGGGCGTTGGGGTCCTTGGTCTCGGGGGAGCTCATGTCCGTCTGCTCATCCAATGGCGCCCGGGTGGGGCGCGGTGGCGCCGTCAGTTGGGGCGCCTGTTGCGCTCGAAGAGGATCCGCAGACCCTCCAGCGTCAGGAATTCATCCACCAGCTCAATGGTGCGGCTCTCACCGCTCACCTGCTTGGCCAGGCCGCCGGTGGCAATGACCTTGACCTTGCCTTGATCCATCTCCTGCACCATCCGCTCCACCACGCCGTCCACCAGGCCCACGTAGCCCCAGAAGAGGCCGGCCTGCATGGAGGTCACGGTGTTGCGCCCCACCACCCGCGGCGGCTTGTGGAACTCCACGCGGGGCAGCTTGGCCGCGTTGCGGAACAACGCATCCATGCTGATGCCCACGCCGGGGCTGATGGCGCCGCCCAGGTACTCCCCCTTGGCGCTCACCGCGTCAAAGGTGGTGGCCGTGCCAAAGTCCACGATGACCAGGGCACAGCGGAAGCGCTCCCAGCCCGCCACCGCGTTCACAATCCGGTCCGCGCCCACCTCGCGAGGGTTCTCGTAGAGGATGGGGAGGCCCGTCTTGATGCCCGGTCCCACCGTCATGGGCTCCACGCGGAAATAGTTGCGAACCGCCTCCTCCACCACGCCGGTGATGGGCGGCACCACGCAGCTGATGGCACAGCCCTCCACCCTCCCGTCGGGGAGCCCGGCATGGGTGAGGAGGTTTTTCATGAGCAGCCCGTACTCATCCGGGGTGCGGCCGGCCACCGTTTGCAGGCGGAAGTGGTGCGTGAGCTTGTCCCCGTCATACAGGCCAAGCGTCACGTTGGTGTTGCCCACATCCAGCACCAGCAGCATGGGGTGTTGTCCCGTCGGTGGGAGCCTCGGGAGGCGGGCGCGCCCCCGTCGCCGGGAGGGATTCGCACAATCCGGGGCGCCTGTCCAACCGTCCAACGCCGGGCGCAGGCGGGTGGGACTGGGACGGGGCCCACGGCGGACGGGGCGCGTCGGGTCTTCAGCCGCGGCGTCGTCGTGAGCGGAGCAGCGCCAGGGCCGCCAGCGCAAGCCACGCGGACGCCTCCGGGGCGGAGCCCGCCCGACAACTGCACGCTCCCTGGGCGGGCGGCTCCGTGGTGGGCTGGGGCTCGGTGCAGACGCCGTCATGGCACTCCGTGTCCGCCGTGCACTCCACCACCAGCGGCGCTCCACCCGCCGGGCAAAGGCGACGCTCGCGGATGGACTGGCAGCCCGGCACGCACTCCTCCACCTGGCCAGCATCCCGTCGCCCCGCATCCGGACGGGGCAGCCCCGCGTCGTCACCACCGCCGTTGGCGTCGGGGCGGGCGGCATCCGGACGGGCCGCGTCGGCGCGCGCGGCGTCGGGGCGCGGTGCTTCCGCATCCAGGCCCACGGCCGCATCCAGCGCCACCGCGCCATCCGTCGTCGTCACCGCGGCATCCGGTGGGGGCAACGCGGCGTCGGCCGTGGTCACGGTGGCATCCGGGCCCACGGTGGCGTCGGGACGCGCGGCGTCGGGCACACCCGGTCCC
>JBFMGU010000074.1:0-41328 GCA_040752415.1 Myxococcota bacterium | reverse complement strand
CTCGGCGGGCGCCTCCTCCTCGGCCTGCTCCTCCGCGGCGGCCGCCTGCTCACCGTCCGGTTCCGCGGCGCTCTCGTCGGTGGGACCCTCCTCGGCGGGGGCGTCCTCCGCGGCGGGCTCACCCATTCCCTCGGGCAGCGACACCTCCAGCACCGTGCACAGGGCCTGCATGGCCACCGCGCCGGTGAGCGGCACCTCGCCGGTGGCGACGACGAGCGAGCCCTCGTCCGCCATCTCCACGCGCAGCTCCGGGTGCTGCTGCAGCCCCGACCACAGAGGCGCGTGGGCCTTGATGGCCTCCACGTCCTCCACCGGCAGCTTCAGGACCGCGGCGAAGCGACCCCGTCGTGCGCGCAGGCCCTTCTCCACCACCTCCAGGCCGGCGTTCTCCGGCAGCGTCATGGCGCGGCCCAGGATCTTGCCCACCAGGGTCCCGGCCACCGCCAGGCAGTCGCCGGCCGCGCCCATCAGCGCCACGCCACGTCGACGGTAGGCCCAGAGGATGGCGGTGACGGCCTCCAGCATGGCCTCGTGGCTGGCCTCTTCCCGCGCGCGCTGCTCGGCCTCTTCCGCCTCCGCGCGGCCGCGGGCGAGACGGTCGGCCACGCGGGCCTGCGCCTCGTTGATGATCTCGTCGGCCTTGTTGCGGGCGGAGAAGACCTCGCGGTCGATCTTCTTGTCGGCGCCGCGGATGACGGGGGCCACCCGGGCATTGACCGGGGCCGAACCTTCTCCGCCTCCCTTGATGATCTTGGCGGCCATGCGCGCCTCAGCCTCCCAGCCCCAGCAGGCGACGTGAGAGCACCTCCAGCTGCGTGGGCAGCTGGGCGTCAATGATGCCGAGCTCCGTCTCCACGACGCAGCCGCCCTGGGCCACGCCGGGATCCTCGCGGATGTCGACGTCCCGGGCGCGGGAGAGCACGTCCAGCAGCTCGCGCTTGCGCTCCTTGAGGGTGGCGGCGTCCTTGGGATTGCACCGCACGAAGATCTCCTTCTGGTGCTTGCCGCTGGCCAACGCCTGCTTCACCACGTCGACGATTCCGCCGGGACGGTGTTTGATCTCGGCGAGCATGAGCTCCTTGGCGGCTTCCACCGCGGCCTCCAGCGCGTCCTTCTCCACCGACGCGTTCAGCATCTGCGTGAGCCGCTCCGCCATCTGGCCAAACTCGGCGGCGCTCTCCCGTCCCGACTCGCCACCGCGCTCGATGGCCGTCGCCACCCCGGCCTGCGCCTCCTGCTCCGCCTGCGCCTCCAGCGCCCTGGCGGTCTTGAGCGCGTCGGCGACGATCTGGTCCGCGCGCACCATGGCCGAGTCGTCGTCGGAGCTGGGGGGGAGCATCATCATGCCGGGGCCGGCCCGCACCACGCCGCTGGCCCGCTCCTCGCCACCGTTCCCGCCTGCCTTGGGCGCGGCCCGCGCGGGGGCGGGTCGGGGTGCCGACTCGTCGGAGGGGGGCGCGCCGCCACCACCCTTGATGACCTTGGCTGCCATGCCCCCGCACCTTGGCATGGCCATTGACGCGCCCACAACATCCAAGCCCACGCTCCGAGGTGGGAGGAGGTGACACGACGCGGCGCCGCCTCATGCCCGCGCTCCCGGCAGCGCAGGACCGGGCTGCCACCCGTTCACGCCGGAGCCCGCCCGACGCTGGTGGCGCGCGGCAGTCACCTCACGGCGACGCCGGAACCCAGCGTTGACGCTCCGGGACACCGCCGATATGGCAGCACGCATGAAGGACAAGCACATCCGCATCCGCATCGAGCAGTGCCTGGCGCTGGCCAAGGCCTCCAACTGTCCCCGTCGGAAATTCGGCGCGCTGCTGGTGGATCCCACGCGCAACGTGGTGTTGATGGACGGCTACAACGGCGGGCCGCGCGGCGGCGGTGAGCTGTGCGGTGGCGACGTGTGCCTGCGTGACACGATGAAGATCGAGACCGGCACGCGCATGGAGATCGGCTGTCACCACGCCGAGATGAACCTGATCTGCAACGCGGCGGCCAACGGAGTGCCGTGTCGCGGCGCGTGGCTGATTGTGACAGGAGAGCCGTGCGTGATGTGCGCCAAGCTCATCCACCACGCGGGCATCGAGCGGGTTCTCGTCGTGGCGGGGGGTTACGCGGGCACCAACGGCTGCGACTACCTGCAGAAGCACGGCGTCACCGTGGTGCAGCTGGATGGACCGCAGGACCCGCGGCTGGCCAGCGCGGCGGAGGCCAAGGCCGCGGCGGGGTGACGCTCGTCGCCGAGAGGCTGCCCTGACTCACCGGCGCGACACCGTGAACGGAAAGACCACTTCCCGACGTTCCCCTTCCGGATCCGGCCCGAAGTCCCAACGCTGCACCAGCTTCCCCAGGCACGGCGCCGCGGGAGAGTCCTTGCCCTCCGGCGCGGAGATGCCCGCGGCGCGACCATTGGGGAGTATCACCCAGCGAATGCGAATCCGCCCCGGTGACACCGTCTCCAGGCACTGCTTCACCGCCTCGCGCTGCACCGTGAAGGGGCCCGTGAGCCGAAAGCCTTCCGACGAGGAGAGCGCGCAGGACTGCCGCACCCACCAGATGGCGTCGTCGCGCCAGGTGCCGCGTTGGAGATCCTCGGCAGTGGCCGCGCGTGACGTGAAGGAGCCGTGTTTCCACTCCGCCAACGCGGGTTGCCCGTCCGCGCTCGCGCCCCGCCCCACCTTCCACCACGACGTGGTCTTCTGATCCTGGGAGCGGAGCTGCTCGACAAGACGGATGACCCGCGGCGTGCAACGCGCCCCGCCGGTCTGCTGCATGAACCACTGCACCGCGCGCTGCTGCTCGACGGAGAGCTTGGGATTCTCACACCCGGCCACCTCGGCCTGGTCCGCAACGACACCCCGGTCCTCCAGGCCCACCTCGAAGCACGCGTCCTTCAACGGGTCCGCGCTCTCGGCAACCGACGCCAACACCAGCCGCGCCACAACCCACGCCACGCTCACGTTCATTTCTCCTTCATCTCATCCGCCGCCCCATTCGTCGACGGCGGCGGGGGTTGCTGCAGGCTCCCGGGAACCCCGATGACCAGCCGCGCCACGGTGATGGCGCCAATCAGCAACGCCACCAGCGCGCTGCCACGTGCTGCGCCGCCAGACTCCCGTCCCAGGAGCAACCGCAAGGCCGTCATGGCGCCCACCCCGACGAGAAGCGTGCTGACCACGAGCCCAAGAATGGCGAACGCCACGAGGTCCGGCTGCGAGCGCACGTCGAGGAGCGTGGTGACCAGGAGCGCCAGCAGCATCTCCGAGATGGCAAGGGTGGACCGCCGGAGGTCGACCCGGGCCTGGGCAAGGCGCGCGGCCGCGGCACCTGCCGTCACGGCCACCGACGAGCGACCCGTTCCCGACGCGCCCTGCCCCACCAGCCGCTCCGTCCGCTCCCACGCACGCCACCTCGCCCATGCCACGCCCAGGGCCAACCCACACACCAGCACAAAGAACGTCACCGCGGGCCAGAGCCCGTAGCGCACGCCGACGCCAAGCGCGGGCCAGAACACCGTCACTGGGGCGAGCCAGGAGATGCGCCGCAGCTGGTCGCGCGCGGACAACTCCCACAACGGCACCACGCCACGTTCCCGACCCATGGCGAGCATCATGCCATCGACGTCGCACACCGGCGTACCCTAGGCGCTCCGTCCCGCTTGCCCGGCTCCACGTTCTGTGTGGAAATCGCCCGACGCCACGGGCAGGCGCGGAGGTGGAACATCCATGGCACGGAGCTCCTGTCCTGGCCTCGCCGCGCTGGTGCTGGCGGCAACCACCGCGTGCAGCCACGACGAGGGCACCAGGCTCGTCAGGGTGGCCCAACAGAAGGCACGGCCCACCCCGGTCCAGGCACCCGCGCCATCATCCGCGCCCCAGGTGAATCAGCTCATGGAGGACATGAAGAAGCAGGCGGACGACGCCGTGGCCCGCACGCTGCAACGACCGGGCACCGCCGAGCAGAAGCTGGCGTGGGGCGCCATGGCCATCCACGAGGTGATGCGACCGCGGCTCGGTCCCGCCAACGCGCAGCTGTTCTCCGAGCGGCAAGCGCAACTGCGCAAGCTGGCCCGCGCGCTGCAACTCGACGAGAAGAAGGCGGACGCCATGTTGTTCAAGACGCTGGACGCGTTCTTCGACGAGCTCGAGCAGGTGACCGCCGCGCTCCGCGCCCAGGGTCTCACGGTGACGACGGAGGAGACCTCCAGCGGCGCCATCGGGTGGCGGCCGGTGGTGCCCGGGCGCGCGGTGACGGTGGAGGACCGCACCCGGACCATCAAGACCAGCCGTCCCTACGCGGAGCTCTCCCCGGGTCCCGCCACGGTGGCCGGTCATCCGCGCAAGACGCTGTGGCTCTTCCCGCATGGTCGCATGGGGACCTCGTTGAGCATGGTGACGCGCGAGCAGCCGGGAGAGCTGGAGGGCGCCACCGCGGGGCTGCTGGTGTTCTCCCAACAGGCCGCGCAGTCCGCCGACGCCGTCGACGGAAAGCTGGCCGACACCATCGCTCACGTCCTGTACCCCGAGCCGGCGAGCGCGGCGCAGGCCGAGGACGCGCCCACCCACGGCGTGGCGCACCAGTCCGGCGTGCCCACGCGGTTGCGCGCGTCGCGGCGACCGGCGGGTGCCCACGTGGTCATCTTCGAGTCGCGGGAGGGCGCCGACGTGGAGCTGACCGCGTGGCCCGCCAGCGAAGTGTTCGTCGAGTAGGAGCGTGCATGATGCGTCCCGCGCTGGTGTTCACGCTGGTCCTCACCCTGGCATCCCCGTCGGTCGGCTGGGCGAGCAGCCCAGGGGTGGACGAGTCCACGCGCCGGCGGGGCTGCAGCTTCGTGGCGGAGGTGGTGAAGGTGAGCGTGCGTCCCAAGCCACAGGCCCGGGTGCGCCTGGTGAAGCTCTACGGCACCAACGTGTACGAGGATCCCGCGCGCATCGACGCGACCACCATCGAGAAGCACGCGCCGGAAGTGATGGTGGACGTGCCCAGGGAGGTTGCCGCGTCGCTCAAACGTGGCGCGCGGATCATGGTGTGGGTCGACCGCTCCGGTGCCACCCCGCGCGACAACACCCGGTTCAGCGACCTGCAGGTGACCTTCGAGACGACGACGTTGCCCGCAACCGTGCCCTAATACTGCCTGGTCATCTGACGTCGTCACGGTATGTCCCGGGAGCAGTCACGCCGGCGGTATCCAGGGCGTGAGTCGGCGCCGCAGCCGTAGGGGCTAGGCATTTCCACGTCGTGGCAGCGGCCAAAGCGGGAGGAAATGCCTCTAGCCCTGGGTCACGAAATCTTCCTCGAGTGAACCAACGTGTCCAAAGAAGGATGCGCAGCACAGACCCCGTTACATGGGCGGCGTTGAGGGTGACGGCCCGGCTCCGTCGGCCCCGGGCTAGGCATTTCCTTCCGCACTTGTCGCTGCCACGACGTGGAAATGCCTAGCCCCAACGGCTGCGGCGCCGACTCACAACCTGGATACCGCCGACGTGACTGCTCCCGGGACATACCGTGACGACGTCGGTTGGCCAGGAAGGGCTAACCGCGCCTACTCCGGTCGCGATGAGGAGGGACCGCGACCGAGCTCAAGCCCCTGCACGGAATCCCTCGACGGCCGCGACCATTGCGGCAGGCCCGACGACACGTTAGTGCTGCGGTCCATGGCTCTTCGTCAGGCGCTTCGCAAGGTGGGGTCCGCGCTCCTCCGTCGGGACACCAAGGAGCTCAACCGCCTGCTCAATCGGGCGGAGATGCGTCTGGGCAGGGAGCGCCTGCTTTCCAGGCCCTACGTCTATGCCATTGGCGTCACCAACGCGTGCAACCTGCGCTGTCCGTTGTGTGTGACTGGCCTGCGCCAGCAACAGAAGGCCACGCGCAACATGGACCTGGCGCTGTTCAAGCGGATCATCGACCGCATTGCGCCGTACGCGGAGCTGGTCCAGCTGTACAAGTGGGGTGAGTCGCTGTTCCACCCCGACATCCTGGAGATGCTGCGCTACTGCAAGGCGCACGGCATCCGCACCGAGATCAGCAGCAACCTCAACGTGCGCAAGGATCACGTGCTGGAGGGCCTGGTCATCCACGGACTGGACCGACTGATCGTCTCCATGGACGGGACGGACCAGGAGTCCTACGCACGCTACCGCGTGGGCGGTGACCTCTCCTTGCTCCTGGAGAATGTCCGCAAGCTCCGGCAGTTCAAGCAGCGGCACGGTCGTTCCCATCCCACCCTGATCCTCCAGTTCCTGCGCAACAAGTTCACCGGCAACCAGGTGGAGTTGCTGCAGCGGCAGTACCGGGAATGGGGCTTTGACGAGCTGCTGGTCGACGACATGACCACCCTCTTCAAGGACCGCGACCTCGCCAACGCACGCGCCTGGTTCGAAGAGGAGGAGATCCACCGTCGTGGCTACATGGATGTCCCGGTCACCATGCTCGGCAGGACCTGCACCATGCTGTACGACACCATGATCATCGAGCAGGACGGCTCCATTCCCCCGTGCTGCTTCTCGACAGACCCCCAGGATGACTTCGCCCACTGGTCCCCGTCGGGGACGCTGGAGGAGCTGGTGAACGCGCCGCGCTTTGTGACCGCGCGCCGCATGTTCCGCGAGCGCCACGCCGAGCCGGGCCATCCCTGCAGCGCCTGCAGCGTGTTCGAGTCGCACTGCGGCATCCGTCCCACGTGGAGCGGGACGACGGGCAGCTCACGTTTGCGTGTGTTGAACACCGGGGCGTGAGCAGCTCACTCGGCGGGGGCATTCAGCGCCAGCAGGATGAGGTCGGAGCGCCGACGCACGTTGAACTTGGTGAGCAGGTTGGACACGTGGAACTTCACGGTCCGCTCCGAGATGTGCAGCTTGGTGGCAATCTCCTTGTTGGACAGGTTCTCCAGCAGCGCGTCGCGCACCTGCCGCTCGCGTTGGCTGAGCAGCCCCGCTTCCGACGACAACCGCGGCTTGCGCAGCGTGGGGATGATGGAATCCAGGAAACGCGAGACCAGCTCCCGCGGTACCCAGATGCCTCCCGCCGCCACCGCCGTCAGCGCCGGCCCCAGCTGCCGCTCCACCTCGGCGTAGCGCAGCACGCCCTTGGCGCCGGCGCGCAAGAGGTCAAACGAGAGCCGGTCACTGAAGCCCTCCGCCACCGCCAGCACCCGCGCGGCGGGAAACCGGTGCAGCAGCGCCGCCGGCAACGCGGTGGCCTCCTGCGCCGGCCCGTCCACGTCGATCACGTACGCCTGCGCGCGCGGCAGCTCCGCGGCCAGGCGGTGCGGCGGCAGCCGGGCGTCGACGCGGCGCGTGCCCACCTGGAACGGGGACTCCCCCAGCACCCGCTGCAACTGCTGCAGGACCAGCGCGTGTTGCGCCACCAGGCACACCGTCACCGGCGTCACCGCCACTTCCAGCGTGCCGTTGCCCGGCCCCCGCTCGGCAACATGGCCACGTTCTGTCTCATTGCGGACCCGCATGGATGACGATGATACACGCCCCCGCGCGCGCCACCATCATCCCTTAGTCCGAACTTCGCTCCAGCCCTAATCCACGCTTCCCAGCACCGGCAGGACCAGGTGGGGGTGCTCGCGGTCGTCGGTCTCCACGTGGATGGTGCCGCGGATGGGTCCGGGCTTGAGCTTCTCCGTGACCAAGCCCACGTCAATGCGGAACGCCGCGCTGGCGCCCGAGGGTGAGGGAGCCAGCGTCAGGAACGGCAGGTCGGTGCTGATGCCGGTGATGCGGAAGGCGCCTGCGCGCTTCTTCACCATGAGGGTCTGCGTCAGCAGGTCGCCCAGGGCGGGCTTGGCCGCAAGCTGGGAGCGGTCCACCCGACCGAAGTCCACCGCCTCCGGGTTGGCGTGGAGATGCTCCTTGATGAGCACGTTCACGCTGAGCCGGAGCTGCGACACCGCGGGATGGTTGGTGTGCAGCACCAGCGACTCCTGGTAGCGGCCCACGGGGAGATCGTCGGGGATCTCCAGCTTGATGAGCGCTTCGTTCTCCTGCCCGGACGGCATCAGCGACGCGGTGAAGTGCTCTCCCTGGACCTGCAGGCGGTTCACCACCAGCGGGAACCCGTCGTGGTTGACCACGCGCAGCTTCTTCTGCGTTCCCTCTCCCCGGTACAGGCTGAACCAGGAGATGCGCGAGGGCAGCACTTCCACCGGCGGGCTCACCCTGCCCTTGAGCACCAGCGTGGCCGGCTGCAGCCCGCGGGCAAACTGCACCACCGCGCGCACCGCCATGTCGCCCTCGGCCTTGTCGGTTTCCCAGGCCAACGTGATCTCGCGGTCGGTGCGCGCGGGGACCATGGGACGGAAACGCGCGGTCATCCCCGGGGCGTTGCATTCCACGCTGGAGATCTCCACGCCCTCGTCCAGCGGATTGTGGATGGTGAAGGTGTGCGCCACGCGTTGGCCCTGCCGCACCGCACCGAAGTCAAACGTCACCAACGGCTGTGGAACCTGCACACGCTCCGGACGGTCCCACGCGTACGTTGTCATGGCGCCCAGCATCACCAGGGTCAGCACCCAGCGGATCTTCATGGAAGAGGCTCCCACCCCGCGGGGACCGGAAGGAGGCGGCCCCCGCGCGGGCTCCAGGTCAGAGGAGGTTGAAACGCAGCTGCGCCAGGCGCAGTCCGTTGTTGTCGTATTGCCAGTACCAGTCCACCAGGTCACCGGAGAACAGCGCGGTGCGCGTGCACACCACCTCGCCGGTGACGTCGTCGGTCTCGCACGCCACCAGGGAGGTCAGGTCGTCGGTGACGTTGTTGAAGGTTTGCCTGCCGCTGGAGCGCACCAGCACGGTGTTCTCCGTGGAGCAGACCTGCACGTCGTCATCCGTGCTCTCCGTACCCAGGGTGTCGGTGGCGCAGGTGGTCATGGTGGCGCCGCCGCCCGGCGTGCCCAGCGCGCGCGCCCACACCTCGTACGCCGCCGTCTCGCCGCCATCACAGGCCACCACCTCGTCCACGCCGTCGGAGGAGATGTTGGTGTTGCAGGGCAGCTGGAACACCGCGCCGCGCTTGCCGCCCAACGCGCGGCCCGAGCAGTCATACGCGGTGTCAAAGCCGTTGCCGTCGCACACCTTGAAATCACCCTGGGTCAGGTAGATGGGCGTGCTCACCGCGCCGGTGCGGGAGCCCAGCCCCACGAAGATGGTGTGACGGTCGGAGCCGGTCATCCTGGCGGTCTTGCCCTTCTCCATGCCGATGATGTTGAGGTTGTAGTGCGGGCCGGAAGGCGCGCCGTTGCCGCCGCCCGCGTACGCCGGTGCGGCCATCAGCACCGCGAACGAGATGCCACCGAGGGTCTTCCAGACAGCGCTGAGCTTGCGGTTCATGGGGTCGTGTCTCCTGGAGGTGAACGGGGGATGGAATGTCGGGTCGCCGGTGACGTCGGGAAACATTGCTCTCGTCGTCGCCTTCGGGATGTGCGGGAAACTTTAGGAATGCTTCCGCGCCCGCCACCACTGGCCCGCGGTTCCAAAAGAGTTCAGGGGCGCTCGCCTGTCCGTCACCTGTCCGCGCGGACAGGGACGCCGCGCCGTGGGCCCGCTCCGTCACGTCGAGCAGGAAGCAGCTTCACGGCGTGGATGATCGCGTTGGACGTGACGTTTGCCGGCGAACGGGTTTGCGGGTTCCCAGCCAAGGCGCCTGCGACGGTACACGGCCGCCGATAGCATTGCTCCGTCGGAAAGCAATGACGTCATCCGGGGTTGCAGGGGGAGCGCCGTGGCAATGCAGCAGCGGAAACAGGCCAGTGCCTGTGATTGTGTGGTGCGCCTGGGAGTGGAGGTGCGGGTTGCCACCGAGTGCACCCCGGAGGGAGCGCTCCAGACGCTGGTCTCCGTCGGTGCGGTGGTGCGCGTGGCGCGTCTCAGCTGCGCGCCCGGCGGCGCGACCCCGGACCCACGCAGCGAGCTGTGGCAGCAGCACCAGGCCGTGCTGGATGAGCTTCACCGCGGCCGCTTCGACGACCTCATGGAGCAGGCGGGTCTCCGGAGTGACGACGGGGACGCGTCCGAGCTGCAACCGCTGGTCGCGGAGGAGCACGCACCGCGCGAAGCTCACGCCCGTCCCAACACGCGCCTGCTCCACCTGTCATTCCAGGACACCTCCACGTTCCTGGCAGCGCACATCCAGGAGTCGGACCGCGACGGTCTGTTGGTCCGTTCCACGCTGGACCTCCCGGTGGGCCAGTTGGTGGAGCTGCACCTGGACTTCCCGGGGCTGGAGCTCCCGTCGGTGCGTGTGGCCGGCCGCGTGACGTGGCGACGTTTCCGTCCGCGCAGGACCTCCGCGGCATACCTGGGCATCCTGGCCGAGCCACGCGACCAGCCGGTGTTGCGACGAGCGCTGGCGGCGGCCCGGACCCGGGAGGGTCGTTCCGTGCAGCGACGTCACCCGCGGATTCCCACCAGCCTGGCGGTGGAGGTGACGTCCCAACGTGGCGTGGTGCGCTCCGGCTCGGTGACCGACATCAGCGAGGGCGGCGCTTACGTTGCCGTGGATGTGTTGGCCCCGGTGGGAAGCGTGGTGGGCCTGCGCTTCAAGCCCGACCGGAGCGCGCCCCCCTCCGAGGTGAAGGGCCTGGTCATCTGGCACGCTGCCACGGGCCAGGGCATGGGCGTGATGTTCCTGTTCACCGCGCCCGCGCAGCGCCACGTGGTGCAGCTGCTGATGGAGCACAAGGCCCGCGCGGCGCTGGACGGCGATTCCCCGCGCTAACGTCCCAACCGCGGGAACCTGACCACCCACGCCGTTGTCTCGTCTCATCCGAGAGAACACGGCGGACGTGAGGTCAGGTCATGGGCACACGGCACCCGGAGGAGAAGATCCTTCGCGTGGGCGTCATCCACGCAGGTCGCGTCGTCGGGGAGCGCCTGCTGCGGAAGCACGAAGCGGTCACCGTGGGCTCGGACCCGCGCTGCACGGTGGTGTTGCCGCCGCTCGACGTCCCGGCATCCCTCACGCTCATCGAACACGACGCTGGTGGCCACACGCTCTGCTTCACCGACGAGATGGAAGGCACCATCTCCAACGGTGACGAACTGGTCCCACTGACGACGATCAAGCAGCGCCCGGAGGTCCTCCAACGGGGCAACACGTACCGGCTCAGACTCGGCACCAGCGCGCGCGGCAAGGTGCGGATGGGCGAGGTCACCGTGCTGTTCCAATTCGTGACGCCGCCTCGTGTCCTTTCCTCCTCCGCTCCTCCCGACGTCACCCAGCACGGAATGGTCCGCAACCTGGACCCCGTGTTTGCGAGCCTGGTGGTGGGGTCGCTTGTCTTCCACTTCGGCTGCGCGGCGTTCCTCTCCACGGTGCCGCCACCGCCGGCTCCCTCGCTCGAGGAAGTGGGCGAGCGCATCATTCGTCACATCGCGCCCAACCTCGCCACGTGGAAACCGCCTCCGCGCGTGGAACGGAAGACGGCGCAGAAACGGGTGGAAGCCAGGCGGCAGCGCGAAGTCACCGAGAAGCGGAGCGATGACCCGGCCACGCGAAAGGCCAGGCTGCGCGAAGCCGTGGTCGACACAGGACTGCTCAAGGTGCTCGGAAAGCGAGGGTCGGGAGCGCTCGCCGACGTGTTCTCGACGTCGTCACGTGGCACCGACCTGGCCCAGCTGGTGATGCAGGCACAAGGCATCAACCTGGCGCAGGGCAGTGCCGGCCCCGCGGGCCCCCGTGAGACAGCAGGTGCCGCCGACGCGGCGGGGATCGGGGTGCTGGATGCGCCGCGGGAGAGGGGCCACGCTGCGGTGGCGCTGGGCTCCCGTCGTGAGATCGAGGTGCGCGGAGCCATGCAGGCCACCGAGCTTGTCGAACACGCGGGAGAGTTGGACCCCCAGGTGATCAACCGCGTCATCCGGGCGCGTATTGCCGGGTTCAAGGCCTGTTACGAGAACGCGCTCAAGCGCAATCCCAACCTCAAGGGCAAGGTGACCATCGGGTTCCTCATCGACGAGCAGGGTGGGGTGGCGGACGCTTCCGTCGACGAGGACACGCTGGCCGACCCGGAAGTTGCCCGATGCGTTGCCCACCAGTTCCGACGCATCCGCTTCCCGCCGCCTGCCTCGGGCACGGTGCAGGGCGCGTTTCCCTTCGTTTTCGTGCCAGCAAACTGAGGGACGCAATTCTCAGGTTCGCCTCAGCGGGGCGCGACCGGTAGCCACTCGCGTGCCATCAACTGCGTGCCGTCATCGCTGGTCACCGTTGCGGTGAAACACAGTTCCGATTGTCCGCTGGCCGGTTTCCCCACCGAAGCCCGGAACAGCGCGGGCGACGTGGCCTTTCCCGGCGTGAAGGCCACCATCACCGACGACACCTCCACCGTCACGCCCTCGGGCACCTCCGTGAGCGCCACCGCGCAGTCTCCTTCCGCGAGCGGGGCGTCACTGAGGACGTAGACGCCGATGACATTGCCCTCGCCCGCATGGAGCGCACCTCCGCGGTCCTCCACGCCAATGGCCACGGTCTTGTCGCCGCGGGGGCACGGATCGTCTTCTCCGTCGTCCACGCGCGCCGTGCCCTGACAGCCGGCCAACACGATCACCAACAGGACCATTCGCACCTCCCATGAACGCGCGGGGTGGACCTCCCGTTGCATCCAGCGCCATCCCGCTCGGACTTGCCCGGGACCGGGCCACTGTGTACGCTGTATACATGACCACCAAGGAACGCGTGCTGAGTGAGGCGTGCGACCTTCTCGTCGAGCGGGGGGAGGCGGCGGTGACCATGCGCGCGGTGGCGGCCCGCGCCGGCATCACCCCCATGGCCATCTACCGCCATTTCAAGGGCCGGGAGGCCCTGGTGCGCGCCATCCTGGAGGAAGGCCACGCCCTCTTCCTCCGCTACCTGCAGCGCACCCTGGTGGAGACCACGCCCTGGGGGCGCCTGCTGGCCTCCGGTGAGGCGTACCTGGAATTCGCCCTCAAGCACCCACGCCACTACGACCTCATGTTCATGCGTGCCGTGGACCTGGGACGCCCGCGCGGCCCCCGCAGCTGGCAGGACGCCGCCACGTTCCGCTTCCTGGTGGACCGCATCCGGGAATGCGTCGACGCGGGTCTGCTTTCAGCGGAAGACCCCGAGGCGGTGGCCCTGACGGTATGGGCGCAGGTGCATGGGCTGGTGTCGCTGTTCCTGGCCCAGAAGCTGGAGGTCGACGCCAAGGCGTTCCGCGCCCTCTACGCGCACAGCCTGGAGCACCTGGTGCGCGCCTACGCCGTTCCTCCATCTACACCGTATACCACCACGCGGCGGACGCGCCGGACCGGAGGCAGGAAATGAGCGAGACGAGGCATGCGCAGTCCTACAAGCGGAACCCGGTGCGGGAGAATTACGACGTCATCGTCATCGGGTCAGGCATTGGCGGGCTGGCGGCGGCGGCGTTGCTGGCCAAGCACGGCCGCAAGAAGGTGCTGGTGCTGGAGCGCCATTACACGGCGGGTGGATTCACCCACGTGTTCCACCGGCCCGGCTACGAATGGGACGTGGGCGTGCACTACGTGGGAGACGTGGCTCCCGGCTCGGTCCTGCGCGCCATGTTCGACGAGGTCACCAATGGCCAGCTCGCGTGGGCCGACATGGGCGAAGTGTACGACCGCGTCGTCCTGGGCGACGAGGTCTACGACTTCCCCAAGGGTCGCGAGAAGCTGCGCACCTACCTGAAGGGCCGGTTCCCCGGTGAGGAAGCGGCCATTGATGCGTACTTCCAGGCAGTTCGGAGTGCGTTGTCGACGTCACTGTCCTTCCACGCCGAGAAGGCGCTGCCGGGACCGGTGGCCGCGGTGGCGGGACCGTTCCTGCGACACCGGTTCCTGCGCTGGTCCGACCGCACCACGCGCGACGTGCTGGAGGGATTCACGCGCAACCAGAAGCTCATTGGTGTGCTGACCGCACAGTTCGGCGACTACGGCCTGCCGCCCTCGGAAGCATCCTTCATGGTGCACGCCATGGTGGCCAACCACTACTTCGACGGTGGCTACTATCCCGTGGGTGGCTCCGCGCGCATTGCGGAGACGATCATCCCGGTCATCGAGCGCGCGGGTGGCAAGGTGCTGGTCAGCGCGGAGGTGGCGTCGCTGGTGGTGCAGGACGGCCGTGTGGTGGGCGTGAAGATGGCCTCCGACGGAGCCGAGCTGCGCGCCCCCGTGGTGGTCAGCGACGCGGGCGTGGCCAACACGTTCACGCGGCTGCTCCCGCGCGAGGTGGCGCTGCGCCATGGTCTGCTGGAGAAGCTGCGCACGGTCCGTCCCTCGTCGGCGCACCTCTGTCTCTACCTGGGGTTCAAGCACACCGCACAGGAGCTGGGCCTGCCCCGGCACAACCTGTGGATCTATCCGCACGAGCGCCACGAGGACGGCATCACGGCCAGCCGCGCCAACCCCGACGCGGAGCTGCCGGTGGTCTACGTGTCCTTCCCGGCGGCCAAGGATCCGGATTTTGCTCGTCGTCACCCCGGGCGCGCCACGGTGGAGGTCATCACCGCCGCGCCGCATTCCTGGTTTGCGCAGTGGGATGGAACCACGTGGAAGAAGCGTGGCGCCGACTACGACGCACTCAAGCAGCGGCTCACCGAGCGACTCCTGGAGAGCCTCTACCGCCAGCTGCCGCAGCTGCGCGGCAAGGTGGACTTCCAGGAGCTGTCCACGCCGCTCACCACGCAGCATTTCGCCAACCATGCCAGCGGCGAGATCTACGGTGTAGACCACACGCCGCAGCGGTTCCGTCAGCGCTTCCTCAAGCCCGCCACCGCGGTGCCCGGGCTGTTCCTCACCGGGCAGGACGTGGTGACCTGCGGTGTGGCGGGGGCGCTGTTTGGGGGCGCGCTGACCGCGTCCGCGGTGCTGAAAGGCAACCTGGTGGCGACGATCCTGCGGTCCGCCCAGGAGAAGGCGCGGCCCCAGGCGGCGTGACGGTGACGTCGATGGGTTGGAGTCTGGGGCTGCGCGAGAATGGTCTGCTTGTACGAACTGGCCGCACCTACAGGCAGGATTCCGGGATGCAGCCCTGCACGCCCTGGTTTCCGCCGTCGCGCGTGTCGCCGCCGCAGCGCGCGCCCTCGCCGCACTGGCTGTCCTGGATGCACGGTTTGGTGCAGAACGCCGGCGCGCTGGGGTCGTTGTCCACGGTGCAGAAGAGCGCGTTGCCAAAGCCGTTGTCCTCGCACTCACCGCCGCCCGCCGTGCAGGACTCCCCCACCATCCTGTCATTGCCGGTGGAGCCGGGCGGAATGCAGGAGCCTTCACCCGCATCCGCACCGCCTGAGGAGGACGACGTGGCGCCGGCGCTCTCACTGGAGATGGAGCCGCTGCTGGAGCCGGAGGTGGAGCCCGCGCCGCCCGAGGAGGACGACGTCGAGCCCGCGCCCCCGCCCGACGAGCTGGAAGCCGCCGCCCCCGAGGAGGACGACGCGGACGACGCGGCGGAGGTCCCGCTGTCCGAAGTCCCGCACGCGGCCAGCGCGAATGCGACGAGGAGGAATGGCAGGTCACGTTTCATGGTGCGCGATTATCGCCGCCGCGGCACCGCCGACCCTCAGGCTGTTGCCGGAGACAGCGCCGCTTCCACGCACGCGCTGCGCGTTGCTGGAAACGTGGCGTTCTGACGCGTTTTCGCCCGCCTGACGCGTTGCGCAAGGCCTTGACACCCCCCAGGGCCTCATCGACAAAGCCGCGCGTCCGCGCACTGGCGGGCACAGGCAGCGGATGGGGGGACCGCGCGCCGTCACCACTCCTCCTCCCCAACTCAAGGATTTCTCCATGCTCCACAAAGCTCGATGGAATGCTGCGCTGGCGGTGCTGGCGCTGGGCGCGGCGGGGTGTCCCGCGTGCCAGAACCCGGCGGACACGGTGGCCATGGGCGTGGCCCGTCTCACCGTGCGCAACATGGGTGCCGTGGGCACGCTGGTCAACGCCAACACCAGCTGTGGTTTCTCCGCTCCCAGCGTGCTGGGCGCCGCCACCCTCAGTGGCGAGGTGGGAACCGCCGGCAGCGTCACCTGGACGGTCACCGACTGCGAGATCGACGCGGGCGGCGGCACCGAGGTGTCCAAGGATTGTGAAGGCGTCACCGTCACCGCGTCTGGCAAGGTGAAGGTCAGCGCCACCAAGACCATCACCGGCATCCTCACCGGCAAGCCCGAGAGCCCGGTGGTCCCCAGCGGTCCCGACGCCGTCACCATTGCCATCACCAGCGCGTCGTTCACCGACTTCAAGGTGGAGAACTCCTCCAGCGGCAACAAGATGACCATCAAGTCCGGCACGCTGGCGGCGAACATCAAGCCCCGCCTCGCCGTGGCGGCGGACACCGGCGCGTGCGCCATCTCCACGCCCAACACCACCTTCAGCGGCATCACCTGGACCAGCGGCGCGGTGCACGTCACCACCCCCGACAACGAGGTGGAGGCCACCATCAAGACCTCCGCGCTGGACGCGCAGAACGGCGTCAACGGCGACAACGAGAACAAGCTCAGCGGAAAGATCACGCTGTCCTCCCAGGTGGGCATGGCCCCGCCGAACCAGGAGGAGGAGAAGACCATTCCCGTCTCCGGTGACACCGAGGGACTGGACCCCGACTACGACGCCGCCAAGTTCAAGGCCAGCTACGCGTGCACCGCCAACCTGGCCAGCCCGGAGTCGTTCGTGTGCGCGGACCTGCGTCCCCGTCTCGCCGACGGCGCGGCGCGTCTCACCGTGAAGACCTTTGGTGCGGTGGCGGGCATCGTCGACAAGAACACCACGTGCGGCTTCAGCGCCACCAGCGTGCAGGGCGCGGCCACCGCCACCGGCACGGTGGGCGGCCAGGGCGCGGTGACCTTCACGGTGACCGACTGCGACATCACCATCCCCGCCGACACCGCGGTGTCCACCGACTGCGCCGGCGTGGAGACGCGCGCGGGCGGCACCTTCCGCGTGAGCGGCACCAAGACCGTCAGCGGCCGCCTCACCGGCAGCCAGACCCAGCCCGTGGTGCCCAGCACCGACAGCCCCGCGGTCCTCTCGCTCACCATCACCCCCACCAACTTCAAGGTCTCCAGCAGCGCCGACGTCAACGCGCTCACGCTGGTCTCCGGCACGCTCGCCGGCACGCTGACCCCGCGCGTGGCGCTGGCCGCCGACACCGGCGCGTGCGCCATCAGCACGCCCATGGCCCGCTTCGAGGACCTCACCTACACCAACGGCGTGGTGAAGGTGACCAGTGAGAGCGGCACGTTCCAGCTCAACGTGGGCACCTCCACCATCGACGCGGTCAACGGCACCTGGGACACCGACAGCAACAAGCTCTCCGGCAGCATCAGCGTCGAGGGCGAGTCCTTCACCGTGCCCAGCGACCTGCAGGGCCTCAACCCGGACTTCGACCAGGCGGCGTTTGATGCGTCGTATGCGTGCACGCCCAACCTGGTGACGCCGGTGAGCCACTCCTGCTCCTTCCTGGGACCGTTGGCGCAGGGCATCTCCCGCCTGACGCCGCGCACGCTGGGAACGGTGGTGTCCATCATCAACGCCGACACCAACTGCGGCTTCTCCAGCGCGGCGGTGGGCGGCACGCCGCAGATCACCGGCAACCTCGGTGACGACGGAGCCACCGCGGTGTTCACCATCTCCAGCGCGTGCACGCTGCCGTTTGCCACCGAGACCGTGGTGGGGCCGGCCACCAGCTGCAACCCCGCGGCCACGTCGGTGATGGGCACCATCTCCGTGACCGGGACCAAGACGGTGCGCGGCTACAACACCGGGGACCCGCTCACGCCCATTGTCCCCACCAGCCGCGACCCCGCGGAGTTCGACCTCACCATCACCTTCACCGACTTCACGGTCACCAACTCGGAATCCACCAGCAGCCTCACGGTGAAGAGCGGCACGCTGAGCGCGCAGGTCACGCCGCGCACCGGCATCGACCTCACCACCGGGGCCTGCTCCATCTCCACGCCGGTGGTCACCTTCGAGAGCATGACCTTCAGCAACGCCAACGTGCGCCTGGTCAGCGACGGGAAGGCCTTTGACGTGGCGGTCTCCGCCTCCGACCTCGACGCGCAGAACGGCACCAAGGACACGGTGAGCAACACGCTGACCGGCTCCATCACCGTGGACAGCGCGCCGGTGACCATCCCCATCAACCCCGCGGACAGCACGCTGGACCCGGAGTTCGACCAGACCGCGTTCGACGCCGCCTACGCGTGCACGCCGAACCTGATGGTGGCGCCCAACGAGGAGGCCTGTTCCTTCCGTCGGACGCTGGCGCAGCAGGCGGCGCGTCTGCTCATCAAGAACGTGGGCGTGGCCACCAACATGCTGAACGGCAACACCAGCTGCGGTTTCGCGGCGGCCTCCGTGCTGGGCGCGCCCACCGACGTGCAGGGCAACCCCGGCAGCCCCGGCTCCATCACCTGGGCCGCCAACGCCTGCGCCATGGGCCCGCTCCCCGCCGACACCACCATCGCCCCGGACTGCCTGGGCGGTGCCACCAAGGCCAGCGGCACGGCCACGGCAACGGCAACCAAGATGGTGACCGGCCTGCGCAACACCGACCCGCCCATCGTCCCGGTCTCGCGCGACGCGGCCACGTTCACCATCACCTCGCTGGTGTTTGACGCGTTCAATGCGTACAGCGTTCCCACCGGCGTCACCGTCCCCACGGGCAAGATGACGTTGACGGGGACGGCCACCGCCACGGTGAGCCCCATTGGCGGGGAGTCCAACACCAACGCGGGCGTGTACAGCATCAGCACGCCGGTGGCGGGGCTGAGCAACGTGCAGACCACCAACGCCACCGCGGTGCTGTTCCTGGAGGGGAAGACGTTCAACGTCACCATCGACAGCGCGGACCTGGATGCGTTCGCCGGCTCCTACGACACGCAGACCAACACGCTGAGCGGCACCATCAGCGTCGACGGTCGCGCGGTGACGCTGCCGATCAACCCGGCGGATCCCACGCTGGACCCGTCGTATGACCAGACCACGTTTGACAGCAGCTACGCGTGCACGCCGGACCTCAAGGAGCCGGTGCCCGCCGCGAGCTGAGCGGATGGTTTGACCCCGCGCGTCGCGCTTCCTCCGCGGCGCGCGGGTTTCCCTTCAGGCCTGCTCGCGCGAAGGCGTCAGGGGCTGGAACGGCGCGAGCTTTCGGACTGCGTGTGCAAGCGCCCATGACCGAACCGCGCTGCGCAGTGGGGGCGCGTAGCACCGCTTTCCCTCCGGGTGGGTTCGTCACCGCGCCCGCGGGCGGGGCGTCACCGGAGTCGACCGAGCCAAAGCGGTGCTACGCGCCCCCACTGCGCAGCGCGGTTCGGTCATGGGCGCTTGCACACGCAGTCCGAAAGCTCGCGCCGTTCCAGCCCCTGACGCCTTCGCGCGAGCAGGCCTGAAGAGAACGGCTCCGGCGGCCCTGCGGACGGCTCACGCTTCAGCGTCCCGCCCTGCGCTCCCGTCGCTGACGCAGCCACGCGCGCATCCCATCCGCATCCAACGTGTTGACCACGTCCGCCGCCGTCAATCCCGCGCGTCGCGCCATGGAGACACCGTAACGGAGCGCCTCCAGCTCCCTGGTGTTGTGCGCGTCGGCGTTGATGCACACCTTCACGCCCATGCGCTTGCACAGCTTGAGCTGCTCCACGCCCAGGTCCAGCCGCTGCGGCTGCGCGTTGAGCTCCATGGCACAACCGGACTCCCGCGCGGCTTCCAGCACGGCGACGAGGTCGAAGGCGTACGGCTCGCGGGAGAGCAGCAGGCGGCCGGTGGGGTGACCCATCACGTCGGTGAACGGGTTCCGTGCCGCGTTGACCAACCGCTGCGTCATCTGCTGCGCGTCGTGCTGGAAGCGGCTGTGGATGCTCGCCACCACAAAGTCCAGCTCCGCGAGCACCTCGGCGGGATAGTCCAGGCTGCCATCCTGGAGGATGTCGCTCTCCACGCCCTGCCACAGCTCGCAGCCGCCACGCTCCGACGCTGCGCGCAGCTCCTCCCGCTGCGTCGCCAACGCGTCACGCGCCAACCCGCGCGCATAGAACGCACTCTGCGAGTGATCCGAAATCCCCAGGTACCGCAGCCCCAACGCCGCGGCCGCTTGCTGCATGGCACGCGCGGTGTCCCTCCCGTCGGACCACGTGGTGTGGTTGTGAAGCGCGCCGCGGAGATCACCGGGCTCAATGAGCCGCGGCAACTGGCCCGCGCGTGCCAGGTCCACCTCGGTTCCGTCGTCACGCAGCTCGGGGACAATCCACGGCAGACCCAGCGCGGCGTAGACGGCTTCTTCCGTCGGAAATGCCACGCGTTCCGCACCACGACGTGCTCCCTGTTCGGTGAGCCGCCAGTCCTGCGACGACGACGCAAGCGCGCGCAGGTGCGCCTCGGGCCCGGTCTGGAACAGCTGTGCCGCCGCAAAGTCATCCGGGTGCACCAGGTGCAGCACACCCGGGACCCCGGGCAGCGCCTCGAACGCAACGACATCCGCGCGCTCCCGACGGGGCCGGGCCAGCAGCGTTCCGCCGAGGAGCGTGTCGAGCAGCGCGGACACATCCGCGGCGGAACACAACAGGTCCACCTGATGACACAGCTCCATCCGTCGCCGGACCTGCCCCACCGCGCACGCGGCAAGAACCTGCGGCATTCCGGAGAGACCCGCGAGCAGCGGCGCAACCACCTCGTCCGCCACGTCGAGACGACACTGACCGGCCGTGGCGTGACGCGCTCTCAGCGCCTGGAGGATGCGCGCCTGCGTCTTGGCGCCGAATCCCTTGAGGTGGAGCAACCGGTTCTCCGTGGCGGCGTACTCCAGCTCACCCAGCGTGCTGATTCCCAGCTCCTCACACACCTGTCGCGCCTTCTTGGGACCCAGCCCCGGAACCGAGGAGAGCACCAGCACACCAGGCGGAACCTTCTGCTTCACCTCCTCGAGGATCCGCAGCTTTCCCGTCGCGACGAGCTCCTCGATGGCCGCCACCAGGCTCTTGCCGATGTTCTCCACCTCCGTGAGCGTCTTGCTGCGGAGACGTGACTCGAAGTCCTCGCCGAGGTGACGCACCGCGTGCGCCCCGCGCTGGTACGCGCGCACCTTGAACGGATTCTCGCCCACCAGCTCCAACAGCTCGGAAAGCTGCTGCAACGCGTCGGCCACGACGGCGGCGGAGGGGACCGGTGTGGGCGGTCGCTCGTCGGACATGGCCTCTGTGTAACCCGGAACGCGCGCCGGCGCATGGCTCCGCACCTGGGAGCATTGACAAGGTCCGCGCTCCGCACCGCATGCTTTGGCCATGAAGCTGCCCCTGGTTCCCCCGGTTGAACCCATGTTGTCCAAGGCCACGGACGACCTTCCCGACGGAGACGGCTGGATCTTCGAGCCCAAGTGGGACGGGTTCCGCTGCATGGTCTTCCGGGATGGCGACGAGCTGCACCTGCAGTCACGCGACCTCAAGCCGCTGAACCGCTACTTCCCGGAAATCCTGGACCCGCTGCGCCAGGCGCTGCCGGAGCGCTGCATCGTCGACGGAGAAATCGTCATCGCGCGCGGTGAGGTGCTGGACTTCGAGGCATTGCTGCAGCGCATCCACCCCGCGGCCAAGCGCGTGAACATGCTGGCGCAGGAGACACCCTCCAGCTTCGTGGCGTGGGACCTGCTGGCCCACGGCGACGAGAATCTCTGTGCGCAGCCTTTCGCGGAACGCCGTCGGCGCCTGGAGGACGCGCTGCGCAACACCAAACCGCCCATCCACCTGACGCCGGCCACCACGGACCGCGCCGTGGCGCAGGACTGGTTCAGCCGCTTTGAAGGCGCGGGTCTCGACGGCGTCATGGCCAAGCGCGTGGAAGATCCGTACGCGCCCGGCAAGCGCACCATGATGAAGATCAAGCACGCGCGCACCGCGGATTGCGTCGTGGCCGGGTTCCGCTGGCACAAGAACGGCCCCAAGACGATGATCGGCTCCCTGCTGCTCGGCCTCTACGACGGGAACGGCGTGCTGCACCACGTGGGCATTGCGGCCAGCTTCACCACCGCGCGTCGCAAGGATCTGGTGACGGAGCTGGCGCCGCTGCGGGAGAGCGCGCTCGACGGACATCCCTGGCGTGAATGGAGCATGCACGACATGGAACGTCGGATGCCGGGCGGCGGCAGCCGGTGGAACCGCGGCAAGGATCTCTCCTGGGAACCGCTGCGACCGGTGCTGGTCTGCGAGGTTGCCTACGACCACCTCCAGGGCTCGCGTTTCCGTCACGGCACGCACTTCCAACGCTGGCGACCGGACAAGGCACCCACGGATTGCCGCTATGACCAGCTGGAGCAGACGCCCGCGTTCGAGCTCAAGCAGATCTTCGCCGCGCGCTGACCTTCATTTCTCGTTGGCCATGGCCATGCGGTAGGCCGCCCACGGGTCGTAGTCCGGCTCCACCGTCTCCTGCGGCGGACGCTGCTCCACGGGCACATGGCGCAGGTTCACGCGCACCCGCGTCCATGTCGAGGACCGGCCGCGCATGGAATCCACCAGGATGTCCGCGGGCTGCAGCAGGCCTGCAACTTCGGGGTACTTCGCCTTCCATCGCTCCAGGCCCGCCAGCGCGTCCTCCTGCTTCTCGGCGCGGGAGATGATGATGAGCGGCTGGGTGCTGCGTCGTCGTCCGGTGGGGGACTCGGCTCTTTCACCTTCCGGCTTGCTCGAGGCCTTCTTGCGCTTGGACGGTTGCACCCGCGCGGGCTCACCCGCCTGCTTGCGGTAGTGGGGCGGCCACGGCGCATCCCCCAGGCCCTCCGCCTCGTGGCGACGTGCGGTTTCCAGGATGGCGTCGAGCGAGCACACCGCTTCATCCATGCCCGCGCTCGGGTCGCCCAGCTTCTGGAAGCGCTCGGGGACGGTGAGGATCGTGAAGTCCTCGGCCTGGCAGTCCGCGACCTCCTCCCACAGCAGCGGCGCCGAGACGCGGGCATCCTGCAACGGCCGCACCGAATACGCCGACGCCACCGTGCGATCCTTGGCGTTCTGGTTGTAATCCAGGAACACGCCGTGCCGTTCCTCCTTCCACCACTTGCTCGTGGCCAGCGTGGGAGCCCGCCGTTCCACCTCCCGCGCCACCGTCAACGCCGCCTTCCTGACGTCGTCAAAACCCCACTTGCGCTCAATGCGCACGTTGACGTGGATGCCGCGCGACCCGCTGGTCTTGGGCCATCCCACCAGGCCATGGTCGGAGAGCACGCTGCGCACCACCTGCGCCACGTCACGGATCTGCGACCAGGGCGTGCCCGGCACGGGGTCGAGATCAATGCGCAGCTCGTCGGGGTGGTGCAGGTCATCAAAGCGCACCGGGTGTGGATTGAGGTCCACGCAGCCCAGGTTCACCACCCACGCCAGCTGCGCCGCGTTGTTGATCACGATCTCCGTGGCCGTGCGCCCCGACGGGAAATGCAGCTCCACCGCGTCCACCCACGGCGGGCGCGGCTCCGGGGCACGCTTCTGGAAGAACGCCGGCTGCCCAACACCATTCACGAAACGCTTGAGCGCCATGGGCCGGCCGCGCACGCCGCGCAGCGCTCCCTCGGCGACCTGCAGGTAGTACTGGACCAGTTGGAGCTTGGTGTAGCCCCGCTCGGGAAAATAGATCTTGTCGGGATTGGTGACGGTGACGTCGATGCCGGCAACCTGCAGGACTTCCACTCGCTTCGTTGCCATGTCAGCACCTTGTCGCGCGGCTGGGGGTTTCCCGCGTGACGTCTGGGTGAAAACGGATCCTACCCCACGTCGGGCGCGGGTCACCCGCGGGCGTTGGCGTAAGCGCGCCCGTCGCTGCCACGGGATGGGGTCCGTGCCTCCGGAGCGGAATCGGTGCGCAGGGGCCGGCGGGGCGGCGCGCGCGGGGTGCGTGAATCACGAGTGCGCTTGAGGCGGCGTTGCACGTGGTGGGGGCGTGGGGGCCCGGCTATGACAACGCGAAGCGAGGCGAATGATGCGCTCCCTTCGAATCCTGATGCTGGTCCTTGTGGCTGTGGCGTGCTGGCGTTGCCTCCCCTTCTTCTTCCTGGGCTGCTTCACGGGCGACGCGCTGGTGGAGACCCCGGAAGGTCCGCGTCGAATGGATTCGCTGCGCGTGGGCGACGCCGTGTGGTCCATCAGGGTTGGCGACGGGACCCGGGTGTTGAGGCGGGTGCAAGCGGTCCGTCGCAGCTGGTCCTTTGATCTCCGCCACCCGGTCACGTCGCTGGGACGAATGCACGGGGTCACCGGCAGTCACCCGTTCTTCCTGCCGTCCGAAAAGGCGTGGCTGGAAGCAGCCGACCTGGTGACCGGGCACGTCCTGCTCACGGCTGAGGGGCCGGTGGCACTCCGGGACGTGCACGACGAGCACGCGTGGCTGGTCCCGGAATGGGTCTATGAGCTCACGGTGGAGGGACCGGAGCACACGTTCATTGCTGACGGCGTGGTGGTGCACAACAAGAGCCAGGAATCGCCGGATGTGGTCGTGGAGGACCACGCACTTTGCCGCTGTGTGGCGGAGTCTGCGGGCAGGGAGACGCGTCTTGCGCCGTGCGCGACGGGATCCTCCTCGGGTGAACTGGGGATGGATGCCAGTCCCCCCGAGGATGCTGGCCCTCCGCCCGAGTGTTGCATCGTGGTGGATGGAAACACCGCCCCGCTTGAGACCCTGTCGTGTATTGGACGCGGCATCCGGGAGCTGCAAGGCCTCGAGGGCTTCAACAGCCTCCGCAACCTGGATGTGTCGGAAAACCTCGTCGAGAACCTCGCGCCGCTCAACAGGATGTTGCTCACCTCACTCAATGCCTCCCGGAATCCCATCTCCGACATTCACGGCTTCGCCTTGGGGTTCCAGTGCCCGGACGGCACCCAGGTGATCTTGAACGGAACCCTGCTGAGCTCCGACGACAACGACGACATTCAACTGCTGCGGGAACGCGGCTGCGTCGTCACACCAGCGTCATTCTGAGGTCGTGTTGGGAGTGGCACGGTGACTTCGCCGGCGTCGGCCGTCAGCCCATGGACACGGGTCCTACCGACGCTGCGCCTTGGGCTCCAGTCTTGGCGGCCGCGCGCCGTGTCGCACCGCGCCCAGCACCGGCACATAGGTCAGCTCCGTGCCCGCCTCCGCGCAGCGCAACATCAGCCCGCCGCGGCTCATGTCTCCCCGACCCACGAACTCCGACGGGAACAGCAGCCGCTGGCCCAGCACCTCCGTGATCACGTCCACGTACTTGCCGGTGGCAATGCTGCCCAGGAGCACCACCCCCTCGTCGGGAGCGCGCGCGGAGATGGCGCGGGTGAGGTCACGCAGCAGGGGCTTGCGGTAGCCGGGATCCGCGGAGTCGATGTCGCCGGTGGCCATGGCCTTGAGGTCCTTGACCGTGATCACCACGTCGGGCGCGAGCAGCCCGCGGTTGGTGGTGATGATCAGCGCTTCACCGAAAGCGCGCGCGTAGGTGATCTTGCCCCGGAAATACAGGCCGCTCATGAACGCGAACACTTCGCCAATCGGCGCCCCGCCGGTGCGGAGCCGCTCGGCGAGAGGAAAGGCCGCTTCACGACGCATCACCATCTGCGCGCGGGCACCACTGCAGCTGGCGGGAGAGAGCAGGAACAGTCGCTTCATGCGGGCGGCAGCGTAATCCGAGCTGGCGAATCCTTCATCCCGCCGCCACCGCGCGCTCCCGCACCCGCGCCAGCAACGCCTGGAACCGCGGATGGAGGCGCAGCGGCGCCAGGTCCTCGTCGTGCTCCAGCTCGTGCGGGTTGGAGGAACCGGCCGCCACGGCGCGCTCCAACCACGTCAGGGCCGCCTCGGTGTTGCCCAGGCGGGAGTGTGCACACGCCGCGTTGTACGCCGCGCTGGAAGCCTGGAAACGCGCGAACATCTCCTCGTTGACGCGCAGCGACTCGTGGTAGCGCCCGGCGCGGAACAACGCCTCGTCGACGGTGAACATGGCCTGCTGATCGATCAGCGCGCGCGGCGCGGTCATGACCAGCTCCAGCGCCCGGTCCACGCCTCCCGTCCGCACCAACAGCTCCACCAACCACCGGCCCACCATCACGTCCGGCACCCGACTCCACAGCTCCGTGACGACGGGAAGCACCTGTTCCGGCGGCTGTGCGCGGGCGGCCAGGAGCGTGAGCAGGTTGGGGTCGACGTGGAAGCCCGGCGGGAACTGTCGCAGCACCTCGGCCGCGTCCCGGTAGCGCTCGAGCATGGCGTGGCCCCACGCCAGCATCTGCGTCGCCGTGGCACGCACGCGCGGACTGCGCGCGGACGCCAACACCTTCGGTCCCTCGGCGACGAGCGTTGCGCCGTCACCCGCCGCGAGCGCGCGGGTGAGCCGCTGGAGATCATCGGTGAGCGCCTCGTCACGCCACTCCTGGTAGATCACCGTGGCCCGTCCCAGCTGGTGCACGGCAATCCACGCCAGCAGCACCAACGCGCTGGACTTCCCCCACATGAGGCCCGCCGCCAGCAGCCCCACCGCCCCCACCAGGGAGATGAGCACCCCCGCGCGCTCATTCGGTCGACGGGAGATGAGGT
Source organism: Myxococcota bacterium (assembly GCA_040752415.1). Lineage (GTDB taxonomy): Bacteria > Myxococcota > JACRCW01 > JACRCW01 > JACRCW01 > JBFMGU01. The sequence continues at coordinate 14,815 of JBFMGU010000074.1, read as the reverse complement.
TGACCACTTCCTGCATGACGTGGCCACCGTCGAGCGGAAGGATGGGAAGCAGGTTGAGGACGCCCCAGCCCCAGTTGATCCACAACGCGTCCCGCAGCGCCTGCTGCATCAGCGACGAGCGCTCCAACGGAGACACCCAGAGCGCGTACGCCACGGCACCGAACAGGAGCCCCGCGCCCGGGCCCGCCAGCGAGATGGCAATGCGCTGGAGCGGCTTCAGCTCGACGTCACCGCTGTGGAACGCGGTCCCGCCCATGCCGTGCAGCTCAATGCGCGTGGTCCTCCGGTAGCTCCGCGCCACCAGCGCGTGGCCCAGCTCATGGACCAGGATGCTCACCAGGCTGACCGCCGCCCACTCCGCCACGAGCAAGAGCTCCTGCATCCGCCCCGACGACATCATCAAGGTGATGATCCAGAACGAGGGCAGCACCTGCACCGGGATGCCCAGGACGGTGAAGGTGATGGTGCCGGGAGACGGCCGCGGTTCACTCACGCGAGCAGGTGTAGCACCGCGCGGCGTTTCCGCGAAGGAATGCTAAGGTGCCGCGCCATGTCCCACCGCCTTCGCAGGTTTGTGCTCACCGCGCATGTCACGTCCTCGGTCGGCTGGCTCGGCGCCGTGCTGGCCTACCTGGTGCTCGTCGTCACCGGGCTGAAGGGACAGGATGCCCAGCTGGTGCGCGCGGCCTATCTCTGCCTGGAGCTCATCGGCTGGTACGTCATTGTTCCGTGCAGCCTCGTGGCGTTGGCCACCGGACTGCTGCAGTCCCTCGGCACGGACTGGGGACTGTTCCGTTACTACTGGGTCATCACCAAGCTGGGGCTGACGCTGTTCGGGACCACCATCCTGCTGATGCACATGCGGAGCGTGAGCCAGATGGCGGGCATCGCCGCCGCGACGACGCTGGCTCCCACCGACCACGTCGAGATGCGCAAGCACCTCGTGGTGCACGCCGCGGGAGGACTGCTCATCCTGCTCACCGCCACGGTGCTCTCGGTGTACAAACCGTGGGGCAAGACGCCGTATGGGAAGAAGAAGCAGGCGTGACGTCGAGGGGCACTCGGTCAGCGGAACCAGCTCATCATCCAGTTGCCAATCTCGCGGAAGTCCACGCTGGCGCGCACGCGCGCGCGGCCGCCCAGGCCCACCGTGGCGCCGAGGTCCAGGCCCACCGTGAGCCGACCGTTGCGCAGCTCCACGCCCGCGCCCGCCGCGCCGCCCAGGCCCACCTGGCCGCGCACCTCCGCCTCGACGCCACCGAAGCGTCCCAGCAAGGACGCGTTGGCCCGGGCTTCTCCGCCCAGGAACGCCTCCCCACCCAGGCGCGCGCTCACGTTGCCACGCGGGTCCACCTGCACCCCGCCGCCAAGCGCCGCGTCGCCGCCCACGCGCGCCTCCACCTGACCCCGCGCCTGTCCCAGCGGCGTCTCGGTGCGCGCCTCCGCGCGGCCGCCCAGGATCTCACCTCCCACCTCGGCGCGACCCTGGATGTTCACCCGTCGCGCCTGCGGATCAACGTCCGCGGCACCTTGCAGCGCGGCTTCTCCGCGGGGACCACGCAACTCTCCCTGCGTCGTCACGCCGCCCACGATGGTGCCGCCGCGCGCCAGCGGCTGGTCGGGCCCCAGCTGCACGCGGGCCAGGTCGGGTGCGCCGGTGGGCTGCGCCACGGAAGACGGACGTGACAGCTCCTGGTGACGACGGGTGAAGCGGCCCGTGGAGTCGTCACGCGTGAGGGTGCGGCCGTTGGGCGTGGTGGTGGCGGTGGTGCGCGTGGCGCCGCCCGGTCCCTCCGTGGTGCGACGCTCGACGCGCTGACCATTGATGGTCTCCGCGCGGGATTCCACCCGGTTTCCGTCGCTGGAGCGCTGGGTCACCCGCTCACGCGAGTCCTCGCGGTTGCGCTCCCGACCCACCGTGACACCCGTGGGTGACGCCTGGCGCTCATTGTCCGACGTGGTGGTCGGCGAGGGCTGCTGCTGCGTCTGCGCCGGCTGCTGCGGCGTCGTGTCGGACTGCGCGGTCTGGGCCGGCTGCTCCGTCGTCGTGGCGGTACTGCGCTCCGCGGCGCGTGTCTCCTCCACGCGGTTCTGCGCGTCGTCACGCTGGCGGTCCAGCTGGGTGTTGAGCCGTTGCTGCAGGTCATTGCCGCGCTGCGCGTGCACCTCGCGGGCACCGGCCTGCACCTGCGCGTCCACCGGCGCGCGCGTCTGCTCGGACGGTCCCTGGTCCGTACCCGGCGCCTGCGTGATCGGCGCCTGCGGGGCCATCTCCGTGCCCACCGTGCTGGTGCCCGTGGCGCCGGAGACAGGCGGCGCGGGCGGCGGCGGGGGCGGCGGAGGCGGAGGAGGTGGCGGCGGTGGACGGGTGGAAATCGAGAGATCCGACATGGCGTTTCCCCAGGCGCGAGGAGTGTTGCCTGGCATATCCGCTCGCTCCGTCGTGGCGTTGCCCCGCACACCGACCGCCAGCCGACCGATGTCGGGATCACTCGGGCAACCGACCGAGCCCCACGTCGCCACCCACCTCGTCACTCCGCGCGCGGCCTTGTGGGCGGCGGAGTCTGCGTCTCCGACTGACCGTGCAGCGCGTCCGGCCAGGCCCGGTGTGGCGCACCTGGTCACGGCGGAACTCAACGGATTGACCGGCGCACCGGCAGCCGGGGCTGCACCCGGATGCGCGGGGTGGAGCGTTGGTGGCGCAAGAGGGAGTGCAGCTTCGGCCCCCCCACCCCGCCGCCTCAGTGCGTTCCCCGTTTTCACAACGACGGCGGCGGGCCTCCCCCACGGCGTGGGGAGGCGTAGATGTGCCGCGCCCAGGGGGTCATTCCGCCAGGTCGCGGCACAAGGCTTCGTTGTTCCCGTGCCGCGCAATGCTCAGCGAACACAACAGCGCGGCACATCTCCTGAACGCGGCGTTACTGTGCGTCCCGGGGGTGGGCCCCACCGTCGTCAGCAGCAGCCGTCACCGGAGTAGTGCCACGTGGACGCCGTCAGCACGATGTCCTCCCGGCCCAGGCGGCCGAGCGCGCCGGCGGTCTTGTCGCAGACGCCCAGCGGGATGTCGCGCAGCAGCACGTGGCCCTTCCCGTCGTCAAAACAGTCCTCGGGGCCCACGTAGGTGGCGGTACGGCCGGTGAAGATGCACGGCCCGTCGGCGGGGATGGGATCCTTGATGGCCACCACCTCCACCGCTTCCAGCAGCAGGTGCTCGTCGAGACCATGCCGCTGCCGGTCCAGCACACGGTAGGGCCGACGCGACCGCACCTCGACGGTGCCGAACCCCGCGCGCACCACCGCGGCCAGGTACTCGTCGAGCGGCAAGGCACCGGAGAGGCACTCCGCGCGCAGGCGGGCGTCATTGGCAAGGTGCGCGGGGATGGGGCGGGTGGAGACCGGGTCGCTGAGCATCAGCTTGCCGCGCGGCTTCAGCACGCGGTGCATCTCCGCCAGCGCGCGGTCCAGGTGCTCACGCGTGAAGATGTTGAACAGGCAGTTCTGCGCCGCCACGTCCATCGTCGCGTTGGCCACCGGCAACTCCAGCGCGTCGCCTCGCCGCAGCTCGACGAAGGAGGGGTCAAACCAGGGGTTCACTCCCGCGGCTTCCTGGAGCAGCGTCGCGGCGGTCTGAAGCATCGCGTCGACCTTGTCCACCGCCACCACGCCCCCCGGCCGCCGCACGAAGTAGGAGAGCTGCAGCGCCTCCATTCCCGCGCCCACGCCCACGTAGAGGACGCGCTCCACGTCGGAGAGGTCGCGCGGGTTGACCGTGGAGCCGCAGCCGTAGTTCCGCTCCAGCATGGCCTTGGGGACCTTCAAGCCAGGCAGCTTCCACGGCGGGGTCTGTGTGCAGCACAGCTTGGGTTGCGCGGTGCGCGCCGCCTCCGCGTACACCTCGTCCACGACGTCCTGGTAGCTCATCGTTCCATTCTCCTGTGGGAATCCCGTCTAACGTCCGCGCAGTCGACGCGCCATGTCCTGCAGCGCCGCCACTACGGCGTGTTGTCCTTCCGCCTGGAAACGCGCGGCCAGCGTTCGCACTTCGCCCGCGTTCAACGTGCGCACCTCCAGCGGCGGCGCGTCATCCATCCAGCCGGGCCAGCCCTGCGCGTCGGAGAGGATGGCGTCGGTGACCTTGGGGTCCACCGGGATGATGCGGTTGGTGAGCACGGTGTTCCAGAACGCGCGCGGTCCCGGCGGCAGCTCGTTCACAAAGCCCTGCAGCGCCAGCCACCACGTCGGAGAACGACCGCGGTGCGTCTCCAGCACGGTGAGCGCCAGGTCATCCGGCCACTGGAACGCGGGGGCCTTGCCGGCCTTCTTCTGCGACATGCGGGACTCCTCAGATGCGGTCAAACCACGCCGCCATGGCATCCAGCGAGATGGCGCGCACCACCGGTCGACCATGCGGGCAATGCGCGCCCAGGTCCACCCCGTCCAGCGACTGCAACAGCGCGTTGATCTCCATGGGCGTCATGGGATCCCCGGCGCGCACGCTGCCGTGGCAGGCCACGCGCGCCAGCACCGCGTCCAGCGCATCCTGCAGCGGGGAGGACGCGCCGCTCTCCGCCAGCTCCTCGAGCAGCTCCTTGCACACGCGCTCCGGCTGCTTGCCGTGCAACAAGGCGGGCACGGAGCGGAGCAACGCATCCCCCGGCCCCAGCGACGAGACGTCAAACCCCGCGCGCCCCAGCAGCTCGGCGTGGGTCTGCAGCGCCTCCTCCTCGGCGCGGGTGAGGCTGATGCGCAGGGGAACCAGCAGGCGCTGCGCCGGGATCTCGCCGCGCCCCAGGCCAGCACGCAGCTTCTCGAAGTTCACGCGCTCGTGCGCGGCGTGCTGGTCCAGCACCACCAGGCCCTCGGGACCTTCACACAGCAGGTAGGTCAGCCCCACCTGGCCCAAGGCACGCAGTCGGGAGAACTCCGTGGCGCCGCCCAGGCCCGGCGTGCTCACCGGCGGTCTTCCCGTCGTCACCGGCGGCGTGTAGACCCGTTCTTCCAGCGCGCCGCGCTCCATGCGCCCGGCAAACCGCGCCAACGCCTCCTTGGCCCGCGCGCGGTGCAGCTCCGCCAGGTCCCCACCTGTCGACGAGGACGGCTCGGCCACCGCGGCAACCGGCGTGGTGGACGGCATGCTGTAGGTGACCTGGCCGGTGCGCAGCCACGGCGTGGTGCGGAGCAGCGGCGTCAGCACGCTGGTGACGGCGTGGTGGATGGCGGAGCCGTCGGCGAAGCGCACCTCCAGCTTCTGCGGATGCACGTTGACGTCGACGGCCTCGGGCGGGATCTCCAGCTTGAGGATCACCACCGGGAAGCGCCCCACCTCCAGCAGCGTGCGATAGCTCTCGATGACGGCGTGGTTGAGCGTGCGGTCCTTCACGAAGCGACCGTTGACGAACGTGTACAGCCCCTTGGTGTCGCCGCGGGAGAGCGCGGGATTGGCCACCAGCCCGTGCACCCGGTACGGCCCGCCCCTGCCGTCGACGGAGAAGAGCTGCCCGCGCGCCGCCTTGCCCAGCACCATCTCCGCGCGCTCGCGCTCGTGGGTCTCGTCGCTGGCGGCGGGAGCGCGCACGCCCTCGCGGCCATCCTCGACGAGCCGGAAGTCGACGCCGGGATTGGAGAGCGCCATGCGGATGAGCGTGTCCTCCACGTGGGTGGCCTCGCTGCGCGCGCTCTTCTGGAACTTGCGACGCGCCGGCACATTGAAGAACAGGTCGCGCACGTCAATCCGGGTGCCCACCGTGCAGCCCACCGGCTCCTCGGCCAGCACCGTCCCGCCTTCCACGCGCACGCGCCATCCCTCGTCGAGAGAAGGCTGCCGCGTGGTCAACGTGAGCCGGCTCACCGACGCAATGGACGGCAGCGCCTCGCCGCGGAAACCGTAGGTGGTGAGCGCCACCAGGTCCTCCACGGTCTGCAGCTTGCTGGTGGCGTGACGGCCCAGGCAGGCGCGTGCGTCCTCGCGGTCCATGCCTTCTCCGTCGTCGGTGACGCTGAGCCGGCCCAGCCCCCCCGCTTCAATCTCCAGCGTGATGCTGCGCGCCTGCGCATCCAGGCTGTTCTCGATGAGCTCCTTGGCCACCGACGCGGGACGCTCCACCACCTCGCCCGCCGCAATCTGGCTGCGCAACGCCTCCGGGAGCGAACGGACCCTTCCCACTCACAGGCTCCCCGTGGCATGCGCGCACGCGTCCAGCGCAGCGGCCAATCCCACGTCGGTGATGTCCAGGTGCAGGCAGGCGCGGATGCGGTTCCCGCCGGCGTGACCCATGCGCACTCCGCGCTCCTCCAGCACGGAGAGGAACCGCTGCGCCTCCGCCGCGCCCCTGCCCACTCGGAAGTACACCAGGTTCGTGCGCACCGGCTCCACCTCGACACCACGCAGGCCCCGGAGCCCCTCGGCCAGCCGCGCCGCGCGCCCGTGATCCTCGCGCAGTCGCTCCACGTGGTGGTCCAGCGCGTGCAGTCCCGCCGCCGCGGCCATCCCCGCCTGGCGCAACGCGCCGCCAAGTCGCTGCTTGATGCGGCGCGCGGTCTTCTCCAGGTCCGCCCGCACGCCCAGCAGTGCGCCAAAGGGACAGCCCAGCCCCTTGGAGAGGCACAACGTCACGGAGTCAAAGCCGGCGGTGAGCACGGCGGGCGCCACGTCCAGCGCCACGGAGGCGTTGAGGAGGCGCGCCCCGTCGAGGTGCGTCTTCAGTCCACGCGCCTGCGCATGCTGCACCACCGCGCGCGACTCCTCCGGCGTCCACGGAACGCCACCGCCGCCATTGGACGTGTTCTCGACGACCACCAGCGCGGAACGCGGGTACACCTCGTTGTCCACGCGCAGCGCCTCGTCGAGCTGGGCGGGGGTGAAGATGCCGCGCTCGGCGCTGAGCGGCCGGCACTGCGCGCCCGCGTTTCCGGCCATGCCGCCGCCCTCGTGGTTGTAGACGTGCGCGGTGCGGTCGCAGATGACCTCGTCACCGGGACGGGTGTGCAGCTGCACGGCAATCTGGTTGGCCATGGTGGCGGAGGGGACGAACACCGCCGCGTCCATACCGAGCAGGGACGCCACGCGCCGCTCCAGCGCCAGCACGGTGGGGTCGTCGCCGCGCTGCTCGTCGCCAACCTCGGCCTCGGCCATGGCCCGGCGCATGGACGGGGTGGGCCTGGTCACGGTGTCGCTGACGAGGTCCGCCGCCCACTGCCGCACGGTCATCCCTCCACCTTCTCCCCGAAGCGCACGCCCAGGTGCTCCGCGGCGGCGCGCCGTCCCTCGTCGGTGAGCACCAGCACCACCGCGCGACCCGCGCCATCCTCACGCTGGAACAGCTCGCCGCCGTCCTGGCGCACCGCGCGCATGACGTTGTTGGGCGCCGTCTTGATGCCCGCGTGCGTCAGCGCCTTGGCCACCTCCGGCCCGGTGAGCCCGTGCCCGCTCAGCGCCTGGCTGTGCGCCAGGGCCCAGAGGATGCGCCCCAGCATGGGCTTGCCCTTGAGCTCCAGCTCGGCGGGAGGCGGCACGGTGCCGCGGTCCAGCGCGTCGGTGAGCGTGGTGAGCGCGGCGCTGTCCGTCGACGACGGAGCCGGTGGGGTGGACTTCCTGCGCGCGGCGGTGCTGGCCGGCTTGCGCGTGGCGGCGGGCTTGGCGCGGCGGGGCGCGCGCGACGTGGTGTCCTCGGACGGCGGCTCTCCCACCACGGCCACGGCGGGCGCGGACGCGGGTGGCGCGGCGTTCTCTCCCTTGGGCCAGCTCACCTCCCACGGCGGCGGCTCGGTGGGCTTGCCGCGCAGCCGGTTCACGGTGCCGCGAATCTCCTCGGCGAAGTCCAGCGCCTTGAACAGGCCATCCAGGAGTCTCTGGCTCAGCATCGAACTACCCCCAGGGGTCACGAAGGGAGGACGCTTTCTAGGCGCGCCGCGTGGCTCCGTCACCTGTTCGCGGGGCCCCTGTCACGCCCCGGGCCAAGCACCGGCCGTCCCGCCTTCCAGGCGTTGGCGACACGGTCCCATCCCGCGCCCCCGGTTACATCCGTGACGACGCACCCGACGGAGGCTGCCATGACACCGCTGTGCACGTTGTTCGCCGTGACGCTGTTGGCCCAGGCACCGTCCACGCCGCCCGCTCCGACGACACCCGTGACTCCCGCGCCCGCACCGCTGTACCCCGGCCAGTTCACCACCGGCGTGCCCGGCACCGCCACCGCGCCGCAGTCACCGGGACAGTTCACCGCGCCTGCGCCCCTGCCTCCGTCGGTGACGCAGCCCTCCACCACGCCCACGCTGCCGCAGCCCGGCGTCGGCGCGGCCACGGGGGCGCCAACCACCACGGTCCCGCCGTCGGGAGGCACGACGGGGCAGTTCACCACCGGCCAGGCCCCGAGCCAGTTCACCACCGGCCCCATTGACCGCGCGCCGCAGCCGGGCGCCGGCCAGCTTCCCCCGACGGGAACCGGGCAGCTCCCCACCGGCGTCACCGGCGGCCCCATGACCGGCGGCATCTTCCTGGGCGCGCCGGTGGGTCCTGCCCCCGTGGCCGAGGAGGCCCCCGAGCGCGAGGAGGTGGAGGCCGAGATCAGCGACCAGCTCGACGAGATGGAGGACCGCCTGGACGCGCTGGAGCGCCGCGCGCACGAGGAGCTCAGCGGCGAGGCGCGCGAGTGGGTGCTGGAGCAGGTGGATGCCCTGCGCGTGCAGCGCGACGCCGTGGAGGCGGAGGAGGCCGAGCTGGAGGCGCTGCCCGAGGAGCAGTTCCCCTCCGGTGCCGCGGGCATGTCCGGCGCGGTGCAGGGCCTGGAGCAGACCTACGAGGCCCTCGACGGCATGACCACCGAGCAAGGTGAAGCGTCGACGGAGCCCGCGGAGGAGAGCGGAGGCAGGGAAGCGGCGGAGTGAGCCGCTCGGCCGCATGCCTCAACCACGTCACCTACCGCCTCAACGCAGAGCCCCGCCGACGTGGAAGCAACGCAGGTGGACATCGAGGGCGGGGCTTGGTGCATTTCCAGGTGCAGCCTTGGCTGCCGCTGCCCCGCCGCGCCACACGCGCACGCTGCCCACGGGCCCTCCTCGACGGGATCGTCGCTCACCCCAGCCGCGCCGAGGCATCCGCGTCCAGCGTCAGCGGTGAACGCTCCCCGCGCATGAGCCGGTGATACGCCGCGCGACCGATCATCGCCGCGTTGTCGGTGCACAACACGCGCGGCGGGACGTGCACGGTGACCCCCACCTGCTGCCCCATCTGCACGGAGAGCTCACGCAACAGCGCATTGGCCGCCACGCCTCCGGCGAGCACCAGCCGCGGCGCACCGTGCAGGCGGCACGCGGCCAGCGCCTTCTTGCACAGCACCTCGACGATCGCCTGCCGCACCGACGCGCAGTAGTCCTTGAGCGCCTGGTCCGTGAGCGGCCCCTCCTTCTCGACGACGAGCCGCGCCGCGGTCTTGATGCCGGAGAAGCTGAACTCCAGGTTGGTCTTCCCCGGCAGCGCGCGCGGCAGCTTGTAGCGACGGGGATCTCCCTGCGCGGCCAGCGCATCCATCACCGCGCCGCCGGGGTAGCCCAGCCCCGCCAGCTTGGCGGTCTTGTCAAAGGCCTCGCCCGCGGCGTCGTCGCGCGTCTCGCCGAGCAGGCGCGCCTTCCCCACGCCCTCCACCAGGTACAGCGCGGTGTGCCCGCCGGAGCACAGCAGGCCCACGTAGGGATAGGGCACGTCCTCGTGGAGATGGATGGCGGCCAGGTGGCCTTCCAGGTGGTTCACGCCGAGAAACGGCAGCTTCAGCGCGTAGGCCAGCCCCTTGGCCGCCTGCAGCCCCACCAGCAGCGAGCCGATGAGCCCCGGACCATACGTCGCCGCCACCGCGTCCAGCTGGCGCGGCGTCACTCCTGCGTCGGTGAACGCCTGCTGGATCACCGGGACGATGGTGAGCGCGTGGTTGCGACTGGCCAGCTCCGGCACCACGCCGCCGTAGGGCGCGTGCACCTCCACCTGCGTGCTCACCACCGAGGAGCGCGCCACCCCGTCCTCCAGCACGGCGGCGGCGGTCTCGTCACAGCTGGATTCCACGGCGAGGAGCAGCATCGTGGCGCTGATATGTCAGCGGTCGCCCTCGATGGCAAACAACGCGGTCCCGGCCTTGCGCGCACGCGTGCGGATGGTGGGGTCCGCGTGGCTCTCCGCCAGCTGGCGCAGCGGCTCCACGGCGCGCACGTCACGCAGGGCGCTCAAGGCGTCCACCGCCGCCAGCACCGTGGCCCGCCGCTCGCTCCGCAGGCCCGCAATCAGCGCCTCGGTGGCCGCCTGGTCGCCCAGCTCTCCCAAGAGCACCGCGGCCAGCGGCCCGTCGGGATCCTGCTTGTCGCGCAGGATGGCCTCCAGCGCCGGACGGGCGCGCTCATCCCGCGTGCGCGCCAGGCTGGCCATGGCCGCCGCGCGGTCGGGGGCGCGGGGACCGCGGATGCGCGCCAGCAACGCCTCCACCGCGTCACCCTTCAGCGCCTCCGCGTTGGGCCGCTCCGTCGACACCGGCGGCGTGTCCGGCTCGTTGCCGCGCGGCGCCTCGGAAGCCAGCACCACCGGCGGCGGAGCAGCGGGAGGCGGCGCGGGCTGCTCCACCGTCGTCACCGGGGCGGGGGGAACCGGCTCCGTCGTCGGGCGCTGCCACCACCACCACGCGGGCAGGCCCAGCAGCAGGCTCGCCACCACGCCCCCCGCCACGTACCACCCGGTGCGACGCGGCGGCGGCAACAACGCCTCGTCCAGCTCCGCGAGCAGCTCGTCGTAGTCCTGGGGGCGCGCCGCGGGATCCTTCTGCAACATCCGACGGATGAGCCGCACCATCCCCCGGGGCAGCCCGGGGCAGGCCTGCGCCACGTCGGGGACGGGCTCCCGCTGGTGCGCCAACAGCTGCGCCACCGTCTCATTGACCGCGTAGGGCGTGCGACCGGTCAGCAGGTGGAAGAGGGAGGCGCCCAGCGCGTAGATGTCCGCGCGCGCATCCACGGTTTCACCACGCGCCTGCTCCGGCGCCATGTAGAACGGCGTGCCCAGCGTGGTGCCCGCCTCCGTCACCGCCGGGGAGCGCCCCGCAATCTTGCACACGCCAAAGTCCGCCACCTTCACCGTGCCGTCGGGAGCCACCAACAGGTTCGCGGGTTTCACGTCGCGGTGGATCACGCCCGCCTGCGCCGCCGCGCGCAGCCCCAGCGCCGCCTGGCGCACCACCTCCACCGCCTCCTCGACGGAGAACGGCCCCTGGCTGCTCAGCACGTCCAGCACGCTGGGCCCGTCCACCAGCTCCATGGCGAAGTACGGCCGCCCCCGCCACACGCCCTTGCTGTACACCTGCACCACGTTGGGATGGCTGAGCCGCGCCAGCGCCAGCGCCTCCCGCTCAAAACGCTCCGCCGCTTCCTCGTCGGTGACGCCACTCAGCAGCTTCACCGCCACCACCCGACCCAGCTCCTCGTCCTCGCCCGCGTACACCTCACCCATGCCGCCGCCGCCAAGGCGCGTGGTGATCCGCACCGTGCCAATGCGCGCCGGGAGATCGTCGGGGAGGGAGGCGGTGGCGGAGGCCATGGACGCGTGGGCCGCCAGCTTAGGGAGCCCGCGGCACCGCTTCAACGCGGGCCAGGACGGGCTGTCGGGTGGGACGGCCACCCACCCGCGTCGGAAGCTCAACCCGCCGGTGGCCGCCGGCCATTCCCCTCCGCGGGGATCTCCGACGTCACGTCGCGCCCACGCCCGCCCTTGCGGCCCGTGACGCGTCCAGCTACCGACCCCACGTCGGCCCCGTCCGGCCGCACGACGTCTTGTGCCTGTGTCCACGCCTGCGTTGCTCCGGGGGAAGGGAGGGCGCGGCGAGGGGGCGAGGGCGCGTGATGGGAGGAGCATGGATTCGCGCCTGGGCGGTGCCAGGGACCGCCGGTGGCTGGTGCCATACGCGGTGCTCTTCCTCTCCCTGGGCCTGACCGGGGCGGTGGCCGCCTACACCGCGCACAGCGCACGCGCGCAGCACCACCTGGAGTTCGACGCCGCCGCGCAATCCATCCGCGCCGAGGTGCAGACCCGCCTGGAGACCTACCTGGCCATGCTGCTGGGCGCGCGGGGATTGTTTGCCGCCAGCAAGGAGGTCACGCGGGAGGAGTTCCAGATCTACGTGGACCACCTGGCGCTGCGCACCCGTTATCCGGGCATCCAGGGCATCGGCTTCTCGCAACGGGTGCTGCCCGAGCAACGTGACGAGGTGGAGCGGGTCCTGCACGAGCAGCTCCCCACGCGCGGCATCTGGCCCGCCACCCCGCGGGACGAGGTCCACGCCATCATCTACCTGGAGCCGCAGGACCGTCGGAACGCGGCCGCGCTGGGTTATGACATGTCCACCGAGCCGGTGCGTTGGGAGGCCATGTCCCGGGCGCGCGACACCGGCCTGCCGGCCATGAGCGGGAAGGTCACGCTGGTGCAGGAGATTGACCCGCAAAAGCAGGCGGGCTTCCTCATCTACACCCCGGTCTACCGCCCCGGCCTGCCCAACTCCACCGTCGCGGAGCGGCGCGCCGCGCTGAAGGGATTTGTCTACGCCCCCTTCCGTGTCGACGACCTGCTGCAGGGCGCCCTGGACGCGGGCGCGCCGCAGGACCTGGCGCTGGAGGTGTTCGACGGCCTGGTCCCCGTGGGGGACGCGCGAATGCACTGCAGCCACCCGGAGGCCGACACCGCGAACGCCCCCAAGGTGATCACCGTGCTCATCGAGGTGGCGGGTCGGGCGTGGACGTTGCGCTTCACGGACCTGGAAGTCCGGGCCGCGCTGCTGGCCACGCCGTGGTCCGCCTCCCTGCTGGGGCTGGGCACCGCCATCAGCGTCCTGTTCTTCCTCTTGACGCGCGCGCAGGTGCGGGCCCGCGCCACCGCCGAGCACATTGCCGGTGAGCTGCGGGAGAGCGAGCACGCGCTGCGCGCCAGCGAGGTGCAGCTGCGCCTGGTGGCCGACGCGCTGCCGGTCTTGATTGCCCACGTGGATCCCGGCGGGCGCTACCGCTTTGTCAACCAGGCCTACGGCACCTGGTTTGACACGCCCACCACGGAGCTGGTGGGTCACCACGTCTCCCGCGCGGTGGGAGTGGCGGCGTTCAACGTCATGCAGCCGTACATGGACCGGGCCCTGCACGGCGAGCGCGTGGAGTTCGAGGCAGAGGTGCCCTACCCGCACGGCACGCGTCACGTGCGCACCACGTTGGTGCCCCAGCTGGACGAGTCCGGGCACGTGGACGGCTACGTCAGCCTGGTGGCGGACATCACGCCGCAGAAGCAGGCGGAAGCGCGCATCCGCGCCCTCAACACCGACCTGCAACGCCGCCTGGATGAGCTGCAGACGATCCTGGACGTGGCGCCGGTGGGCCTGGCCATTGCGCGGGATCCGCAGTGCCACCGCATTGACGTCAACGCGCACATCTCCCGCCTGCTGGGCCTGCCACCCGGCCCCGGCGACTCGCTCGGCGCGCCGCCGGCGGAGGCCCCGCGGATCCGGGTGCGCCACGCTGGCCGTGAGCTGGCGCCGGAGGAGAAGCCGCTGCAGGTGGCCGCCGCGCGCGGGGTCACCGTCACCGACATGGAGCTGGACCTGGTGCTGGAACAGGACGGGCGCGTGGTGACGGTCCTGGTGTCCGCGGTCCCCCTCTTCGACGAGAACGGGCGCACCCGCGGCGCCATTGGCGTCATGGTGGACATCACCGGCCGCAAGCGCGACGAGCTGGAGCGCACCCGCCTGCTGCACGCCGAGCAGGCCGCGCGGGAGAAGGTGGAGCACCTGGCCGCCGAGCTGCAGCAGGCCGTGCGCGCCCGCGACGAGTTCCTGGCCATTGCCAGCCATGAGCTGCGCACGCCCATCACCAGCCTGCAGCTCTACGTGCAGAGCATGGTCCGCACGCTGCACCGCGCGCCGTCCGTCGAGCCGAACCTGCTGCGGGGCATGGAGAGCGCGGAGCGCCAGGTGGTGCGGCTGGAGCACCTCATCCGCAACCTGCTGGACATCAGCCGGCTCACCAGCGGGCGCCTGCACCTGGAGCTGGAGGAGCTGGACCTGGCGGCGCTCTCGCGGGAGGTGGTGACGCGCCTCAAGGTGGACGCCGCGCGCGCCGGCTGCACGCTCAGCGCCCGCATTCCCGACGAGCCCGTATTCATCCGCGCCGACCGCCTGCGCATGGAACAGGTCCTGGGCAACCTGCTGTCCAACGCGTTCAAGTACGGCGCAGGCAAGCCGGTGGAGGTGGAGCTGACCGTGGCGGAGAAGCTGGCCCGGGTCTCGGTGACCGACCACGGCATTGGCATTGCGCCGGAGGACCAGGAGCGCATCTTCCAGCGCTTCGAGCGCGCGGTGAGCGAGCGCCACTACGGCGGGTTTGGCCTGGGGCTGTGGATTGTCCGGCAGATCCTCAACGCGCTCGGCGGCGAGGTGCGACTGCAGAGCACGCCGGGGCAGGGAAGCACCTTCACGATCGAGATCGGCCTGGTCTGACGCAAGCCGCACAGCAGAGCGTCCGTGCCCCTGCCCGTGCCCGGCTTGAATGCCCCGCGGCCCGACGGGGTTCTCCGTCGACAACCTCTGCGCCGGGGTTTCCGACAAGCCGGGCACGGGCAGGGGCAGGGCAGGGGCACGTGGCACGGGCAGGGATGCTCGGCTCCTTCAGCCCCCCAACCGACGCCGCAGCTCACGCAGCTTCACCGCGCTCTCGGCCACCTTTGGCGCACGCACGCCGGCGGAGAGCACCCCGTCCAGGAACTGCAGCACCGCGTCCAGGTGCGCCCCGTAGCCCGCCAGCGACGCACCGC